>JBDLJI010000110.1:0-6868 GCA_039714455.1 Thermodesulfobacteriota bacterium | reverse complement strand
GCTACCTCCAGGTGCTGTTTCTGATCCTTGCCAACCGGTACAATTTCTGCCTGGTAAAGCAAAATATCTGCCGCCATCAAAACAGGATAGGAAAACAGGCCATGGCTTGGGGCTATACCTTTGGCGACCTTATCCTTGTAAGAATGGCAACGCTCAAGAAGCCCCATGGATGTAAGAGTTGACAGTATCCAGGTCAATTCAGTCACCTCCGGTACATCACCCTGTACCCAGAAAATGCACCTCTCCGGATCGAGTCCCAAAGCAATAAAATCAGCTGCAGCCTCAAGGGTGCCCATGGTTAGTTTTTCCCGATCATGCACTGATGTCAATGCATGCAGATTAACAACAAAAGCGTAGAGTTCACCCTTTTCCATATTGCGGATCATGGGCAGCATCATGCCGAAATAGTTTCCAATATGCAGTTGGCCCGAGGGCTGTATACCTGACAATATTTTCATTTGGTTATCCTTAGATGTACATGAGTATCATGTTTAATTTATTAACGATTTGCTACATTTGATATAATCACATCCCCAAATGCAACCAGACAAGGCTATTCAATATATCAATCACCCCCCTTGCCTGCTCATGCATAGATAGTGAACTGAAAATAGTCTATAGCCCGTATTTTTTGTATTTGCAAAAGAGTTCTCTCTCAAAAAACAAAAAAGGAGGATGCGCTTCCGCATCCTCCTTGAAGTTATGATTTTATATTTCTTATAAAAGACTGTCGAAGCCTATTTTACCTCCTCAAAATCAGCATCAACAACATCCTCGTCCGTTTTGTCTTCACCAGTCGGACCGCCTGCTTCAGGGCCGTCACCGCCTGGCTGCGGGCCCGCCTGATCCTGAGTGGCCTGGGAATACATAATCTCAGCCAGTTTATGTGAGGCCTGGGTTAATGACTCGGTTCCCTTTTTCAGATCATCGACATTATCGCCTTTCTCAATAATCTTCTTCAGGGATTCTATCTCCTCTTCAACCTTGGACTTGGTTTCAGCATCCACCTTGTCACCGAGATCCTTCAAACTTTTCTCGGTTGCGTACACCAGGGAGTCAGCCTGGTTTACAGCCTCAACCAGCTCTTTCCGTTTTTTATCCTCATCGGCATGCAGTTCTGCATCCTGCTGCATTTTATTGATTTCATCTTCGGACAGGCCGCTGGAAGCCGTAATTTTGATTGATTGTTCCTTGCCGGTTCCCATATCCTTTGCCGAGACGTGCAGGATACCATTGGCATCCAAATCAAAAGTTACCTCAATCTGCGGTAAACCACGCGGTGCCGGAGGTATATCAGTCAACTCAAACCGCCCTATAGTCTTGTTATTTGACGCCATCTCTCTTTCGCCCTGCAGCACATGAATGGATACTGCCGGCTGGTTGTCAGCCGCCGTCGAAAAAATCTGGCTCTTCTTAGTAGGTACCGTAGTGTTTTTTTCAATGAGCTTGGTGAATACACCGCCCAGGGTTTCGATACCCAAAGAGAGAGGAGTAACATCAAGGAGAAGAACATCTTTCACGTCTCCCCGAAGCACTCCACCCTGAATCGCGGCACCTATAGCAACCACCTCATCGGGATTCACTCCCTTATGGGGCTCCTTGCCGAAGAGTTCCTTAACCCTCTCCTGGACTTTAGGCATTCTTGTCATACCACCGACCAGGATAACCTCATCGATATCGGAAATGGAAAGGCCGGCATCTTTCAATGCTGTCTTACAGGGATCAACAGTACGTTCAATCAAATCCTCAACCAGACTTTCAAGTTTTGCCCTGGTAAGCTTGATATTAAGGTGTTTGGGGCCTGAGGAGTCCGCAGTAATAAACGGCAGGTTTATTGTGGTTTCCATGGTGGTGGAAAGCTCCATCTTGGCCTTTTCACCTTCTTCCTTAAGGCGCTGCAGGGCCATCTTGTCCTGACGCAAATCAATTCCCTGGTCACGCTTGAACTCATCTGCGAGCCAGTTCACGATTCGCATATCGAAATCTTCGCCACCAAGGAATGTATCTCCATGGGTTGATTTTACTTCGAATACTCCATCCCCTATCTCCAGGATTGAAATATCAAACGTTCCGCCACCAAGGTCAAAAACAGCAATTTTTTCCTCACCTTTCTTGTCCAGTCCATAGGCCAGTGAGGCTGCGGTCGGCTCGTTTATGATCCGCTGCACATTTAAACCGGCAATACGTCCTGCGTCTTTGGTCGCCTGGCGCTGACTGTCGTTAAAATATGCAGGTACTGTCACAACCGCATCAGTAACCGTTTCACCAAGGTACTCCTCAGCAGTTTGTTTCATTTTGGTCAGTATCATGGCGGAAATTTCCGCAGGTGTATAGGCCTTGCCTTCAGCTTCCACGGAAACTTTACCGTTCTTGCCTTCCACAATTTTAAACGGGCTGACCTTAATGGATTTGGTTACCTCAGGATCAGAAAATTTTCGGCCGATCAAACGCTTGATGGCATAAAGAGTGTTCGATGGATTCGTTACCCCCTGACGCTTTGCAACCTGGCCAACCATACGCTCATTAGTATCTGAAAAGGCTACCACTGAAGGCGTTGTCCTGTTGCCTTCCACATTGGCGATAACCTTTGGTTCTCCACCTTCCATGACAGCAACACAAGAGTTTGTGGTACCTAAGTCAATTCCGATTATCTTACTCATTCTTGCATTCTCCTTTTATATCTATCTCTGCTTTATCATTAATAAAAAAGTAATTAAGTTACTGGTCAACTTTCTGAAAGAATTGTTTATAATTTACAATGTGCACGATCTCTTGGTTGTCAAGACCCTGCTCCAAGGAGTTTTGAAACAATTACCTTTGCCGGCCGCAGAAGCCTGTCCTTATAAACATATCCTTTTTGAAACTCCCGCAACACAAAATTAGGCTCCATTGCGTCTGTTTCCTCCATGGCTATTGCTTCATGGATATTCGGGTCAAAAGGCTCTCCTGCACTTTCTATGGCTTTGACTCCAAATTTCTCCAGCATTGCCAGGAGGCCATCTCTTGTGAGTGTCACACCTTCGAGCAGGCTCTCAATACTCTTAGCTTCATGGGCCTGATCCATGGCCCGTTCAATATTGTCAATGCCGGGAAGCAGTTCCTTTAATATGTTTTCTTCGGCATATTTCAAGGAAGTATCCCGTTCCCGCTCCAACCGCTTTTTGGTGTTATCAAAATCGGCAGCCAGGCGCAGTACCATTTCTTCACTCTCCTGCAGTTTACTCCTGGCTTCTTCCAGCGCGGCAGCCATATCCTGTTCCTCCTCCTGCCGGGAGAGATCATCTCCCATTTCTTCCGCAGCTTCTTCATGAACAGAAGGGTCAATTTTCTTTTTTTCTTTTGCTGTCACTCCTTTCTCCTTATGCTCTCATTAAGTCCATGACCCAATGCGATAACTTACTGAAACTCCATATAATCATATAAATCAACGAGATGAGTGGAACAATAAGTATGGGCCCAAGCCTTGTCAAGGCGAGCAAAAAACAAAAACCCCCTCCTTCTGTCATGAAAGGAGGGGGTTTATTCAACAGGATTATTTTAAAGATTTGTCAGCTGGCAAGATATATTTTGATTGAATCTGCAATAGTATCAAAAATTTTAGTGAATCGTTCTTCGTCAGTTTCAAGCAGGGTGGAACGGAAGCCCTGCAGGGTAGTCGCAAACGAGGATAATGGCACAACACATACGCCCGTTGCACCGAGCAGGTAATAAACAAACCGCTTATCAAGTGAGACGCCTGGCTGATTCACCAGTGATTCGACATGGGCCTTTACTTCCTGGTTCTCGATGGGAAGGGTCTGTTTGTTATTCAGCCTTCCATCATCAAAAACCACGCTCATGTAAAAAGCACCGTTGGTACAGTTTACAAGAACACCATCAATATTCTTTAAGCAGTCATAAGCAATATTTGAAAACTTTTCATACCGTTTTATCCTCTGGGCAAGATAGTCTTGATATTGAGGATGGGTCACCACCCTTGGCATAACCAGTTGGGGTAGCGTAGTCGAGCAGACCTCCAGCATCTTGGCATCCAGAATTGACTGAATATATTTTTCAAACATCGGATCATTATGGCCGTTATATATCTCTATCCAGCCGCAACGGGAACCGGGCCAGGGCATCTCTTTTGAAATACCACGCATGACGATGGCCGGGACATCGCCGATGATATCTGAAACCGGCAAGGTGGTATGCCCGTTATATATAATGTTGATATATATTTCATCGCAGACCACGAACAGGTCATATTTCTTGGCCAACTGCACCATCCCCTTGATTATTTCCACAGGATATACCGCCCCTGTGGGATTATCAGGGTTGATTATCAGGATACCTGCAACCGCCGGATTATATTTTATGCGTTTCTCAAGATCCTCAAGGTCAGGATACCAATGATTATGAGGATCAAGTTTATAGGTGACAGGCCGGTCCCCTGCATGGGCCGCCTCTGCTGAAGAGTGTGTTGTATAGCTTGGTGTGGGCACAACGACCCGTGCTGTCCTTTTTAAAAATCCAAAAACCTTGCTGATCGCATCACCGAGGCCATTAAAAAAAATAATGTCATTGGGGCCTATCTGGACCTTGCCTCTTTTGTTCGTCTGCTCCGCAATAAACTTCCTCGTCTCCAAGACACCCCTGGTAGGACTGTAACCATACGTCGCATCTTCCTGCACCGTTTCCGAGACAATATCCTTCATCCACTGGGGCATGTGTTCCCCTTTGGCCACCGGGTCACCTATGTTTTCCCAGTAGGTCTTCATTCCGAGCTCTTCAAGCTTTTCACCGACAGCGACTATGTTACGGATCTCATACGTCAACTCACCGGCACCGATATGAACAATATCTGTTCTCATACTTTCACTACGCTCCTCAACGGATTTATATTTTTCGAGGCATTCAAAAAATGTCTTATTTCATTATTCACATATTTTGTTTTAAACAAACCGGGCGAACACCAAATTCCCAGTGTTCGCCCGGTATAATGCATACCTATCAATAAAAAGTTTATTACCACAGGCTGGAAAGTTAGTCAATCACCTCAAAACATCAATTATGCAAATGATAAACACCATCTTGTTTCACTACTCCTTCCCGTACTTATTAAGTTTGCTCAAAAGGGTTTTTCGTGTAATGCCCAAGCGTCTGGCAGCCTCACTTTTATTGCCGTCCACTTCCTCAAGGGTTTTAAGGATCACCATCTTTTCAGCTTCCTCAAGAGATGAAGGCAAACCTTCCATCCCGGCTGTGAGTACTCCGCTTTCCTGTTGGGTCCATTTTTTGATGGGTATGGGCAGGATCTCCTCATCGAGATAATCACCACGCATAAGGATTACTCCACGCTCCATGGCATTTTCCAACTCACGAACATTCCCTGGCCATGGGTAATGGATCATAACATCCATGCAGCCCGGAGTTATGCCTGAGACCTTGCGATTGTTTTTCTCTGCATACTCCTGCAGGAAATGTTCAGCCAAAAGTGGGATATCTTCCTGACGTTCTTTGAGCGTCGGAACATGCAGCGAGACAACGTTCAGGCGATAATAAAGGTCTTCACGAAAACGTCCTGCTTTTACCTCATCTTCGAGAATCAGATTTGTTGCAGCCAGCAGCCTGACATCGACCGCAACCAAATCATTCCCACCGACCCGCTGCAGTTCATGCTCCTGCAACACCCTGAGAAGTTTCACCTGCATAGCCGGAGATGTGTCCCCTATCTCATCAAGAAAAAGCGTGCCATGGTCTGCCTGGACAAATTTACCATCCTTGCGCCGGTCAGCACCTGTAAAGGCGCCTTTTTCATGTCCGAACAATTCTGATTCAAGCAAATTTTCTACCAGGGCGGCACAATTAACCTTTACAAAGGGGCCATTTTTTCGTGCACTGTTATGATGCAAAGCTGAAGCAATCAACTCCTTTCCTGTCCCCGAGTCACCGGTAATAAGGACTGTTGCCTCGGTGGGGGCCACAAAAGAAACCATTTCCAACAGATCAAGCATCCTTTGGGATTTGCCGATGATGCCTGCAGTGTCTATTGCATCTCTTTCCCGGGACTTTGCCTCTTCTTTTTCCTCCACCACCTGCTTATGATCAAGGGCACGCGCCATGGTAAGACGCAATCGATCAAAATCAAGTGGCTTGGTAAGATAGTCATGAGCTCCTATTTTGATGGCCTCCACTGCTGAATCCACCGAAGAATAGGCTGTCATTATGACAACCGGGATGGCAGGGTTAAAGGCATGAATCCTCTTTAAAGCCTCCATGCCGTCCATTTTCGCCATACGGACATCCATCAGTATGGCATCATAAGAGTGCTCTTCTACAGCTGCCACAGCCGTTGTCCCGTCATCAGCCTCTTCAACATTCCAGCCCCATTCGCTGAACATTGAGCTCAACATAAAACGATGTGACCTGTCGTCATCAACAACCAGGACTTTTACAGGTTTTCCTTTTGTCTTCACCTTGAGTATCACCTTCTCTTTAGCCCGAATATTTCATGGGTGATTTTGAAAAATTGATGTAAGTATCTGTTGTTCTGATATTTAATTTGTATTTCGTGTAAGCTTTCGCGGTTACAGTTTGTACCGAATGACTGAATAGATTTTTTTCAAAATTACTCACCCTCCGGGCAAGCCGATACATCCGTATAGCCTGCAGTGTAAGGCGTTTCGCATACTAAAGTATAGCTCAATCTCCTTACACTTTGTCTATCCGGCGTCTCGGCTTGTGAAATTTCCGGGTTAGAGACTATTGTTAATTTTTCTCAAAAAATGTATACATTGACCTCCGTAATTACTCAATAAATATTATGCCTGCTTGCAGGTAAAATGCAATTACATAGTTATTACCCTGAATATTTTTCTACTTTTGA
>JBDLJI010000109.1:0-7065 GCA_039714455.1 Thermodesulfobacteriota bacterium | reverse complement strand
GCATAGCGATATAATATTTCCCTGATTCAGAGGATTCTGTTCCAGGATCCAGTCGATCTCTTCCTGGCAGAAAGTAACATGAATGGTGTGTTTTGCTGAAATGTTTTTTCGTATCACTATTAAATGTTGAAATGTGTGACTGCGGGTTAGTCAGAATCAGAGAGATCAATGTGCAGGGTTTTAAGTTTTTTGTGCAGGTGGCTCCGTTCCATACCAAGCATTTCAGCAGTCTTTGAAATATTGCCGTTATTCTCCTGGAGTTTAACAATAAGGTATTCCCGTTCAAATTCCCTTTTAGCCTCTTTAAAATGTTGCTTTTGGTAAGGAGCTATTGTTTTGGTTTCTGCTTTATTTTCAGGTGTTGACGTGTCCTGATGCAAATATTCCGTAACAGTTTCTTCTGAAATATTTTCATCAGGAGACATAATGACCAGGCGTTCAACAAAGTTGCGCAGTTCACGGACATTGCCAGGCCAGGTATGGCGCATCATTA
Organism: Thermodesulfobacteriota bacterium; assembly: GCA_039714455.1. Taxonomy (GTDB): domain Bacteria; phylum Desulfobacterota; class Desulfobulbia; order Desulfobulbales; family BM004; genus BM004. The sequence goes on along the minus strand of JBDLJI010000109.1, from coordinate 6,572 downwards.
CAGCAAGCGCCCCATCTGTGAAAGATTTTCTCCCCAAACCTTTATGGGTGAAAGTTTCAACAAAATCATCTACCAGTAGCGGTATGTCTTCAACACGTTCTTGCAGCAGGGGGACTTGAATGGGAACAACATTCAGCCGCCAGAACAGATCTGCCCTGAAATTGCCCCTTTCTATTTCGTCTTCAAGGTTTTTGTTCGTAGCGGCAAGAACACGAACATCTACCTTAATGATCTGGTTGCCGCCAACACGTTCAAAGGTCTGTTCCTGGAGAATGCGGAGTATTTTGGCCTGGGTTTTCATGCTCATGTCGCCGATTTCATCCAGGAAGAGCATGCCGCCGTCCGCCTGATCAAATTTGCCCCTTTTGCTGGTCTGGGCTCCGGTAAAGGACCCTTTTTCATGACCGAAAAGTTCACTCTCTATCAACTCTTCCGGGATGGCTGCACAGTTGACTTCAACCATGGGTTTTGTATTGCTTTCAGAGAGGCGATGAATCGCTTGGGCAACCAACTCCTTGCCTGTGCCGTGTTCACCCCTGATGAGAACCCATGCATCAGTTGGGGCAACACGTTCAATTTGTTCCCTGAGGTTTTTTATGGCCGTTGAGTTGCCGGTAAGAAATGGCTTGTGATTTGCTTTCTGGCGCAGAATAAGGTTTTCGGTTTCCAGTCGGGAAAATCGTAAACCGTTTTTGATGGCAAGGACTATTTTGTCATAGGAAAGAGGTTTCTCTATAAAGTCGAAAGCACCAATTTTAGTGGCCTGGACTGCGGTCTCGATTGTGCCGTGTCCGGATATCATGATTACCTGGAGTTCCGGATAGTCCTCTTTTATTTGTTTCAGCGCTTCAAGGCCGTCCATGCCAGGCATCCATATGTCCAGCAATACGAGATCAACGGCCTCGGTCTTGAGTTGCTCCAGTCCTTTCTCAGCTGAATTAACACAGATGGGAGCAAATCCTTCATCGGACAGTATCCCAGCCAGGATATCCAGGATGCTTGTTTCATCATCAATGACGAGAATTTTTTTGGACATGGAGAGTTATCTAGCCAATTATGCTATTTGGTTGCGTTTATTTTTTTGGGGAGTCAACAAACAGCAGGGTTAAGTTTAAAGTTACAAGTGACTAAAGTGAATTAAAGTTTAATGAGTTAATAACAAATAAAATTTCAGGAGTTAATGGTTTTTAACTTTAGTCATTTTGTAACTCTCATTTTTCAACTTTAGCTCGAAAAAAGGTCACTGACAATACGAATTAGGATGTGATGGGCAGTTCAACTGTGAAAATGGCTCCTGTCGGTTCGTTGTCTGTCACCTTGATCTGGCCGCCATGGTCTGATACTACGGTACTGGCAATAGCCAGTCCGAGACCGGTCCCTGATTTTTTTGTTGAGAAATAAGGTTCGAACAATCTGAGTTTATCTTCGTCTGCCACGCCCGGTCCATTATCACTTACCTCCATATACACAACCTGTTCTTCCTTATCATAGGAAATGGCAATTTCAATGGCGCCGCCATCGGGCAAAACTGTAATAGAGTTTTCCAGTAGGTTGATCAGAACCCTTTTCATCTGCTTGAGATCGAATTCAAAGGGGGGGATATTCTGTTCGATTATATAACGAAAAGTAATATATCCGTGGCTCTCCTCATAAAAAACCAGTATCTCCTTGACCATTTTAACAATATCGTTACGGGTTTTTTGTACAATGGGCATTCTGGCAAAGCTGGAGAATTCGCTCACCAACCGTTTAAGTTCTTCAACCTGGTTTATAATGGTCTGGGTACACAGATCAAAAACCTCTGTGTCTGACTCCAGGGTATAGAGATATCTTTTCCTCAAGCGCTGAGCAGAGAGTTGAATGGGTGTGAGAGGATTTTTAACCTCGTGGGCAATCCTTCTGGCAACTTCTCTCCAGGCTGCAATTCTCTGGGCTTTTTCAAGTTGAGTGAGGTTGTCAAATACCATGACGGTGCCAAGTGGGCTGCCGGTTTCATCATCGAGTTTTGTGACATTGACCAGCAGTGAAACAGTCTCTCTGCCCAGGGATAAACGCAGGGGCTGTTGAATCGTTGATTTGCCTGACTCTTCCAACTCCTGCAGAAATTTCTCGATTATTACTCTATGGTCCGGGATAAGAGTAGTGCGGAAGTCCTTGTGCAGATAGTCATCTTTGTTGATATGCAAAAGATCTTCTGCAAACTTGTTAATACTGGTAACCTTGCCATTCGCGTCAAAAGAAATGACCCCTGCTGGTACATTTTGTAGAATTGTCTCTATATATTGCCGTCGCTCATCCAGTTTGATATTACTTTCCTGTAAGGCAACATTGACGGATTCAAGTTGTATTTTGCTCGTCTGTAGGTCGCGGGTCATTTGGTTGAATGAACCGACGAGTAACCCCATTTCATCATCGGATTCTTTTTCCAGGACAAAGTCGAGTTCTCCTTCAGCAACGCGTCGCGTCGCTGTTGCCAGTTTGCCGATGGGCCCGGTGAGTCCCTGGGCAATATAAAATCCAAACCAGATTGCACTGAAGATAATGAGCAAAGTCACAATGAGAAGCATAACCAACAGACTTGTTTTGAGTGGGTTTTTGAGCAGCATGAGCTGGCGATAGCCTTCAATGCCCTTGGAGATTATGGTCATACGGTTAAGTCGGTCCTGGGAAATGTATATTGTAGTCACCAGCATATATGGAATGGAATCCGGTTCTTTTTCAAAATAAACTGGAGTAAGGCTTCTGATAATTTCTCCAGTAAGGACAGGTTGGATCGAGGTCCGTTCTGTTTCACCGGATAATACCAGCCTGAAAAGTTCAGCAGGGATTTCTGGGAGGTTGAAATAGGTGATATTCTCACTTTCCACATTTGCAACAATCTGGCGTTGGTCTGATAAGAGTGTCACCCCGTCAAGATTACGGAGAGTCATTTGTTTTTCAAGGCGGGACTGTATGATATCAGGGGCAAGGTGCAACACCTTTTCAGCTATAAGCTCTTCAGTAATCGAATTTCCAGTAGCAATAGTTTGTGCTTTATTTCCCTGGTAGATATCCTGGGCAACCCTTAATGATTCATCGAGTGATTCTTCAACATTGGAGTTGAACCAGTAGTCCATACTTGTTGATACAAACTGCAGTGCTATGAAAAAGAGCAGAATCGTCGGGATGAGAGATAGGGAAATAAAGGATATAATAAGCCGGGTTCTGAGCGACTTGCCGAGACTAATCTTTCGTTGCTCGAAGATTAACCGCAACAGGTTCCTGAGGACCAGGAAAACCATAAGCAGAAGCAGGATTATATTTATATTTATCAGGGAGAAAACAAGAACATTACCGCTGATCGGAAAGGAAACCTCCCCGATTTGAAAGACCACTGTTTCAAGGTAGGTCAAAACCGGGATGAGGATAAGGCAGATAAAAATTGCATAGCGTGTCCGCTTTCTCCTTATTTCATGAGGCTCTTTAGTCATAAGGCAAGGTGTAGTTTTAATTTATACCATTTTGTTTCAAAGTCCCAGAGAGAAGTAAATGGAATCAGATAATGAAAGTAAAGCGGCAGGGTTTTACGGGCTAATTTAGCTTTCACCTTTATTACATAAGAAGAGTTTGGGGCAATCTCTTTAAGCGGCAATATCTTGAAACCGTTTATTTCAGACATCAGAATTTTGGCTTCGTCAAGAGAAGTGGTCAGTTTGCTGTCACCCTTTTCATCTCTATAAATTTTATATTCTTTTTTCAGGCTGTCATACTCCATAATATGGTCGAACTCGTATTTCTTTATTTTTTTATCCGGCCAGTTTGATCGCTGTCTATAAATATCAACATAATAAGTAAAAGTAGCCGGAATGCCGTTATGAATGGCAGCTTCCATGTCATCAGTGAAACAATCAGTAACAGTGAGATAAAGTATAAGCTGACTTTCTGAGTTGGATACAGTGAAATCTGTAATTGTTGCATCCTGAGCATACAGGGTACGTGGTTGTAAAAGGTTTGCCAGCATGCATAAAAAGAGGGGCAGTAGCAATGAGTAGAAAAGATGCCTGGATATATTAAAATTGATTTTCATGAAATCTCAATTGCTTCTGCTTCAGGAAAAGCAGCTTTTTGAAATAAATTTATCTATCAAATTATCAGCATTAACACTTGTACCAAATGCGCGGTGGTCCAATGTAACTGAAATTTGGTTTCCTGTCCATGCGATAAAGGTTAAGGCACATGCCAGGGAAAATGCAGCTTATAAAAATGGCATTATTATAACCCTGCGAAAATATTCAAGGATATATCTTTGTATGGGCGTGACAATGTGAAGAATCTGTTTTTGTTGACATGCAGGACGGCATCGTTTATCGTAGATATACGATTATGGGATGAGTCTTATATGAATTTTTTCACATTATAATGTGCTTAAGAATGCAATTTAAAAAACAAAGTATAAGTGCTGAGGAAAAAGAGTTTGATCCGGAGAGTTTCGCCTCCATGTGCAAAGCCCTTGGACATCCGGCCAGGGTGATGATTGTCAATTATCTCAATAGAATTGACCGGTGCCTTTGTGGTGATATTGTTGACCTGCTGCCTCTTGCCCAATCAACTGTCAGTCAACACCTGAAATGTCTCAAAGAGGCAGGATTAGTTAAAGGGGAGGTTGAAGGGCCAAAGACCTGTTATTGCCTTGACAAACGTATGCTGAAAAAATTCACCCGAATGGTTGCCGACCTGGGATTGTCTCCTCATGGAGAGAAACAATAATGAAACAGATTCCTATAAATAAGTTTGAAACAGATTCTTCCACCAGTGATTGCTGCGGTAATGATCGGCAAAAGAAGGATTGTCTTCCACCATTGCAGCCCTTTACCATACCCATGGCCGGTGTTGTAGATGATGACGCACCCTGCTGTGGTCCAAAACCCGGCCCCCCAAGCAGTCCATATGAAAAGCCGGGGTACAGGCTGTACCATTTTGTTAAAGATTTTGCAGAAACACCGGTTGGTTTTATACCCAGGGTAAATACCTGCCTGAAAGGCCTGGATAATGCCGGGACGCTCAGGGCAAGGCTTGGTGTTTCGCGTGACAGGTACCGGGTGGCTCCGGGGCTCTATTGTGTGGGAACACCTGATGAAGAATCACCGGTTCTGGTAACAGCTAACTACAAGCTTAGCTTCGACAGTCTGCGCCAAAAACTGCCTGGTATAGATGCCTGGATACTGGTGCTTGATACCCGGGGTGTAAATGTCTGGTGCGCTGCCGGCAAGAGAACGTTTTCCACTGAGGAGGTTATCCGCCAGGTGTGTGGTGTCGGTCTTGATAAACTTGTTTCGCACCGGGAGTTAATCCTGCCACAGCTGGGGGCACCGGGGATATCGGCCCATAAAGTAAAGAAGGGGTGCGGTTTCAAAGTGATCTGGGGTCCTGTAAAAGCCGGAGATTTGAAAGCATTTTTAAATAATGGCCGCAAGGCTGATACGTACATGAGACAAGTCACATTTTCCATGGGTGAGAGGATTGTACTCATACCCGTTGAGCTGTCTCTGATAGTGAAGCCGTCTCTGGCAATTCTGCTGGCAGTATTTGTGCTTTCCGGGATCAGTCCGGATATTTTTTCTTTTTCCGCAGCCTGGTTTCGAGGTTTAAATGGAGCCGCCGCCTATCTGCTGGGAGTAATGGCCGGAGCAGTCATAGTGCCGACCTTTCTGCCCTGGCTGCCAACGCGCCAGTTTTATATAAAGGGCCTTCTGACCGGTGTGATTGCCGGTATTATTATGATTCTGCTCCTGGGAAGCAGTATTACAAGACTTGAGTCTGTGACCCTTCTATTATTGGCCACGTCGGTGAGTTCCTATGCTGCCATGAATTTCACCGGTGCAACTCCGTATACTTCGCCCTCTGGTGTGGAAAAGGAGATGCGCCAAGGTATCCCGATACAGATAATTGCTGTTGTTATCGCAATAGTTACCTGGGTGGCAGCACCTTTTGTTTAATTGAAAACTGCAGGAAAAATAAAATTCAAAGATTTGTGAGGTGTGTAGTCAATGAAAGATTTTAGATATCTGGAAGATGTTACAACCTTAAAACTTGATGAAGACAAATGTATCGGCTGCGGTATGTGTGAAGTGGTTTGCCCCCATACAGTTTTCAAGATGGAGAATCCCAAGGTCAGCATTGTTGACCGTGATGCATGTATGGAATGTGGTGCTTGCGCATCGAACTGTCCTGTTGAGGCTATCACCGTTGACCCTGGTGTAGGGTGTGCTTCGTATATTATTCAGAAGTGGATTAAGGGGCCGGATGCCATTATCGAATGCTGTTAGTTTTTGAGTCGTCGGTTATATCCCACCTCCTGCATCATCGTCCGTCCGGCATGGAAAACCATAGCCGAAGACTCTTCCTCGGGGTCTCCTACTGATCGCTTACTTGTATCTGGAACCTATCCAACAACTCAAAATAGACATTGTGACAACTCGCAAGAACCTGTCCTCTTTTATTACGAAAGAGATGTTATAAAGTTTTTGTTCGCCATTTTACGCAGCCGAGCAGCGGAGTTAAAAACAGAAAAACGACTCGGCGGAGCGATAGCG
>JBDLJI010000108.1:0-7108 GCA_039714455.1 Thermodesulfobacteriota bacterium | reverse complement strand
GTAATTGCGACAATTAATTGCGACTTGAGTATTTATTCAAGATGTCCAGTGGAAATGTTGACTAGGTTTGAACCTGCCCAAAGTCAACATTGTGGCAAGCAGTTGCAACTGCTAAACATACTTGCCATTTAAATAGCTATTGATCAGTAAAGGACATTATAGTGATCAATTACCGGTTGTTCAGTAAATAAGTTAGCAACCTTATCCAATTGTCCCTTGAGGTACCCGCTTTTGTCACTGGAAATCATATCTTCTTCTGTCTTCCAAATAGTTGTAGATATAAATTGCCCTGTCCGCGGGTTAGAAAAAAGATTGGCTCCTCTGAACCCTTCTTGTTCCCGAGCGGCAGGAATTATATTATCCGTGAATAAGACAAAAGCCTCTTCATATTTGTTGGGATCTACCTTTCCAATAATTACGCGAGAAAAATACATTGTCTCCTCCTCTTTTTTTATTGTTGATAACACATCAACTGCATGTTTCAGTCAGGAATAATTCGGCCTGTAAAAGTTACATCCAACATTATATCTCAACTCCTATATTGAAAGTGTTTTCTAACAGGGAATCCCGGTTGACAGCAACAGAACTACCGTGCTTTGAACTGACACAAAATTTTGAACACCCTCCGCAAAAAACAACAATGAAAACTTTGATCCGTAATAAGTATTTTGCAGAATACGATAGAATAGTTTTTATCTTACTGAGAAACTGTGACAAAAGTCCAGTATTACAACTATAAAAAAAGGAACCTGCTGTTTTTTAAATGATCGATCAATTTCCTGTGCCCGGCAGGAAATGCATAATTGCAGAGTTCTTCAGGATTTACCAGACGATATTCCTGTGCTGCATGAAGGACAGGCTCAAACCTGCCATCCATTAAGCTGCAGAAATAGCAATGCAGCGTTACCCGGTAAATAGTGTAACTATGCTGCACAGTGGTTATTCTTTTAACCTTGCCGATCTGCAATTCAGTCTCTTCAGCATATTCCCGAACCAGAGCCATCTCAGGAGTTTCACCAGGTTCAAGGCGGCCGCCCGGAAATTCCCAGAGGTTAGCCCAGACTCCTTTAGGTTTACGCTTCTGGATGAGGACCTTGCCTTTATAGGTGAGGATGCCGGTGGCCATTTCAATAAAAACAGTTTGGGAAGGTTTGGCGATAACCGGTCTTTTATCTACCACATTTTCCATCAAAGACCGGCAGAAATCCCTGACAGGACAAACCTTGCACCGGGGATTCCTTGGAATGCACACAAGGGCGCCAAGCTCCATGAGAGCCTGGTTGAATTCCCGGGCACGCCCATGGGGGATCATTTCTTTCGTCTTTTCCCAAATAAAGTCATGTGTTTTTTTATCTTTGACCGGTTTAGCAAGATTAAACAACCGGGCAAAGACCCGCTCTATATTTGCATCAATTATCGCATACTCTTTATTGAAAGCAATACTCATGATGGCTCCGGCAGTGTATTTTCCTATGCCGGGTAATTTCAACAGCAGTTTATAGTCTGATGGCAATTCTCCATTATACTGCTCTATAAGAATGTTGGCTGTCCGGATGATATTTCCGGCCCTGGTGTAATATCCCAGTCCCTCCCAGAGCTTCAGGATTTTTTCCTCGTTTGACTTAGTAATGCTGGCAATATCTGGAAACAGGTTTGTCCATCTGTTGAAATAATCAATGACCCGGTCCATCTGGGTCTGTTGGAGCATAATTTCCGAGATCCAGACATGATAGGGGGAATATGTTTTTCTCCAGGGCAGATCTCTGGCATTTTTATGAAACCAGTTTAAAAGGTTTTGCTGAATTTCTTTCATATATAATAAGGGTTTGAATGATTATAGAAACAAATAAAGAAATCCCTTGTGTGAAAAACACATATTGCATTTCCAGCCTTACCATGAAATGATCATCATTCTTACTATAATTAAAGTACGTTTGAAGAAAATGAAAAAGAACCTTAAAATCTATTTAATAACATATCCTATTAACCCCCCGGCAAGACAAGTATGAATCTTTTCAAGTTGCTTGGGATAAAAGCGGCAATCGACGATATTGACCTGCAGATGACTCCCGTTGATACTTACGGCCTTTTTGAATGCCGTGGAGATATGCATCGGGTTCGAAGCAAAAAGGAGAGGTATTATTATTTCTTTATTGATAATTGGAATAGGTTCCTTTCGCCAGCTGCAGACCTAGATGGCAGGGATCAACCAAGCAGGCCTGGTAGGTTTTCATGACTGGCGTCTGCCAACGATAGAAGAGGCGTTATCCCTTCTCAGGGGAGAAAAAGGAGAGCACGGGTCTTATATACACCCGTGCTTTAGCTTTAAACAGGGATATATTTATACCGCTGACAGACGCAAGCCAGGGGGATATTGGTTTGTTGATTTCCGGCAGGCCTGGGTGTATTGGGCCTCCGGTACCATGGCTGGCGGCTTTACCAGACTCTGCCGTACAGAATATTAATACACTCTGTTTGTGTCAAAACCTTACAAATTTCATACAACCCAGGCGTTGTATCATCATATTCTTGTTAATTGCCGAGATGTTCGTAAAAAATGCGGGTTAACATGTTGAATAGCCGCAACCTACACATTGGCTGCAGCCCCCGCTGCGACGCAGAGTGAGTTTGCCACAGGCCGGGCAGGAAGAGTAGGAGGACGGTTCTTCATAAGGATCAGGGTCTTCCTTGCCGTTTATTTCCGGGGCACAGCTATCAAGCACCTTGGCCAGGGCAGCCGGTATGGAAAAGACTCTCCCCATGGAAGTATTACTCCAAACACTATCAGAGGAAATGTCTTCAAGGGTGCGGGCTATTTTGCCTACCAGCCGGTAATCGTGCTGCAGGGCCACGGAAATAACCCTGCCCAATGATTCGCACATGCCGTGAATGGTCGACCCTGACTTTGTTGTATTGATAAATACTTCACGGATATGGTCTTTTTCACCCTTATTGGCAGTGACATATAACGAAGCAGGTCCGCTGAACTTGAAGGTGGAGCCATGGCGCTCTCCAAGGTCTGAGAATGGAGTACCTGGTTTTTTGGCAGCGGTGGCTGCTGAATCACTCAAAACTCCTGTCATGGAAGAATCGCGGAACATGGTTACACCTTTCAGCTTACTGTCACGGGCAACAAACAACATTTCCTTTATTTCGTCGACTGTAGTGGAAGCAGGGAGGTTTATGGTCTTTGAAACAGCAGTATGGTTGAAAGTCTGGCAAGCTTCCAGAATTCGAATTTGCTGAAGCGGGGTTATGTTATGCGCGGTTTGGCTTTCAATCCAGTCGAGCTTATTTTCGTCATAATCGTAAAACTCCAATGGAACCAATGTAAACTCTTTCCAAGAACCATCCGCATCTTTTACTCGGCGAGACTGGATCATGGAGAAGTAAGGCTCAACACCGGTACATGCGACCTGCATGAGTTGGGATATTGAACCGGTAGGAGCCTGCGAGGTGGTAACTGAGTTATAGAGTCCGCCCAGTTTTCTCACTGTATCAAAAATTCTTTTTATATGTTTTTCCCAGGTGGATTTCTGGGGTAATTCACCGGCAAACTTCTCGGCTTCTTTACGAATCTTATTTACATACGCCGCGTTCCATTTTCTGGGTTCAAGTTTTTCGCCCTTAGACTCTTTGAATTCGGCATAGTCAATACTTCCCTGCATGGTACCGAGCATCACTGCGAGTTGGGTTGCCTTGGCAAACTTCGGCGCTTCATGATCTTCTGCATAGGAAATATCAAAATGATTCATGGCATGCTGTAATCCTGTGAAGCCGATCCCAATGGGTCTGAATTTTAAGGTATTTTTCTTAATACGTTCAATTGGCGGGAAACCGCCCATATCAAGAATCTCATTACCGGCAATTGCAGCCAGCCTGGAACCTTCATAAACATTTGTCAGATATCTGGAGAAATCTTTATCAAGACATTTTGTCAAATTGACGGTGAGAAGGTTGCATGCCGTATCTTTTGTTGAAAGATACTCACCGCATGGGTTAGAAAAAACCGGATTATGTTTTTTGGGCACCGGCGTATTATCCAGGCTTTTCTTTGTAAAAAGTAGTCCAGGATCGCCTGACTTCCAGATAAATTCAGCAATAAGCTGAATTAAATCTTCATCTTCCCAGAATTTATCATCTGTAACATTGACTGATACATTGCATCCTGTGTAGACACCCGGCTTATCGCCCTTAAAGGTAATAAGTTCCTTAATATCCTTGATATCATAATCCGCCTGTATCATCAGGGCTCCACGGCGTTTACCACCCTGGCTGATCCTTGCTGAAAGATGTGAATACCCCTTGGCAAAGGAAACAGGGCCGGAGGCAGTACCTTGGCCCTTGTCAACACTTGTTCCTTTGGGACGAATATGGGAGACATCGATTCCACCACCACCGGAATGCTGAAAAATGGTGACAAGATCACGTTCCATATCAAAGATTGCCTCGGTGGAATCTTCAACATTGCCCAGGGGATAGCATGAATAATAACCCTTTCTCTGGGTATAAGGATTGCCGCCGTTCATAAGAAATGGTGTAGCAGTAATAAATTGACCATTCTGTAATGATTTAGCAATACCTGGATAGGAGAACTGACCACTAATGCGTTTCAAAACCTGACTGAGATTATTTTCAATGGGTTTGCCAGTTTTAGGATCCCTTACAGCATATCTTTCCTGTACCAAATAATCTTCAAAACGGTCCCATTCAGTTATGGCATCTTCTCGGTTGATCGGCAGTTTCATTCTCCAGACTCCTTACATTGAAAGCATTTAGTGTGTTATTGGATAGTTGGCAGAATTAAAAAATACGTAACATTCTAGTATTATTAAAATATTAAAATAAAATTGTTGCTCTGTAGAGAGTCGGATCGACTCTTGATTGTTCCAGAAAATGAAAATATAGAATAAAGTTGCTTGTGTGTCAAAGAAAAAGACACCACAATATGTGGTATGTCATGATATTTTTTTACAAACCTAGATATAGCGTGATTTTGAGGCCAGAAAAAAAATTAGACAGATACTGAGAACTGTTTTTGAACAAAAAAATGGCCGGGAAAAAAGTATACTGATGAAGGCAATTCAATATTTCAGATTAACCAAATAATGTAATGAAGAGCATACCGATGAACATAAGCAGGGTGCCAAGTCCACGGTATTTAAAAGCTGCCTCTTTGAAAAGGAACCAGCTTAAGAGAACACTGAACAGTATGCTGCTTCTTTTTACAGCTACCATATATGCAGCGGTGGATACGGAAATGGCCAGAGAATGAAAACTGATGTGAACCATGAGTAAACAGCCGAGCCATATTCCCTTTGGGGATTGGCGCAGGATTTTATGCCAGTTATCTTTGCGGGTTACCAGTAAACCGACGAGCACCATAATATTAAAAACCAGGAAGAAATAGTATGAAAAGAATAACGGCGACGAATGGAGCATGGCCTTCTTGCCAATAACTGCAGCAAAGGCAAACAGAACAGCGACAATGAGCATGAACCAGGAGCCTTTCTCATGCAGAAAAGCAATAAATGGGGCCATCAGGTTTAGTTGGGCTTTCTTAAAGTGTAAAATATATCCGCCCATTATAATAAGGCCAATGCCAACACCGCCCCAATGGTTTATGGATTCTCCAAGGATAAAAAACCCCGTTAAGATCATGAAAGCAGGGGTAAAAGCCAGAAACGGCACTGACAGGGAAATCGGGGAAATTTTTATGGCATAAAGATACAGAATATAGGCAAGAATATTAATGGGAATCGAAAGTATGAAATTCCACCAGAAGATTCGATCCAGTGGAGGAATCTCGACGAAAAAACATCCAATCAAAAGAAGAGGCAAGGCCCAGAAAAGTTCAAGAGCCGCAATTTCCATGGGCTGCAGATCTTCATAGGTTTTTATTGATACATCCCTGGCAGCAATGGATATAGCTGTCACAATAGACAGAAAAAACCAATTCATAAGCGTATAAAAATCCTATGTCCAAGGATGGTGGAGACTGAGAACTTCTATCCCGGTTAATCCAGGCTAATATTTTTTGTCAAGATACTCTCTGATCTCCTGCAAAGTGGCAGCAGGATTTTCGGACAGATAACCGGCTATGCTGTTGGCTATAAGGGCAGCTGATATTGAAGTGCCGGCATACATTCCAGGTTCTCCTTTATATCCAACAGGCAGGTCAGCAAATCCTGGGGCGTAAAGCGTAACAAAATCACCGTAATTTGAATTTTCCCAGGTTTTGCCATGGGGATCCAAGGCGCCGACTCCAATGACAGAAGGGTAGGCAGCAGGATAAACAGGATTGCCGGTTGGATTGTTACCGGCTGATGCAACTATCACAAGGCCCTGCGCCTTGGCATATTCAAATGCTTTTTCCATAAAATCACTTCTGGTTTCACTTCCCCAGCTGAGACTCATGACCTTGGCGTTGTTTGCCAGGGCAAAATTAATGGAGCTCATTATATTGAAATCAGTTGTATAGCCGTTATCGTCAAATGCCCGTATCGGAATGATGGGCATATATGACATCTCTCCAGCAACAGAACCATAGGGTGTCACTATTCCGGATGCAATATACGCCATTTGTGTGCCATGTCCGAGCGTATCCGTAATTGAAGCCTCTGGGTTCATGACATCAAAAGAAGACATGATCAATTTTTCCAGTTCAGCATTGTCAGCCAAACCGCTATCAAGAATTGCTATGGGAACATTATTGTCCGTGGGAACATATAAATCCGGATCAATACTTATCTGATTTGGACCGATCAGCTGAACAACAGGAGATTCGAGGGGATAGGCATAGTTGGGTTGTGATATGTCTATATTAAGCTTGTTTTTAATTTCCCGGGCAATGGCGAAAACATCGGAATTTGACGGGAGCAGAATTTTTGCAGGGCCGGGAAGGATGCTATAAAAAAGCGTTGCATCAAATGCCTTAATTAATTTTTCAAGTTCCTGAAGATTTGCACCGAGGGGCAGATAGAGAATGATTTCGTTCTCAACATAGAAAACCCCTTCACTGTTTTTCGTAATGTTCAAAGTTCTTTTTGGCACCAGGGGTTTCATCAGGTGTTTTCGTTCAGATTGAAAAACCTGGATCTCAGCTAAC
>JBDLJI010000107.1:0-7131 GCA_039714455.1 Thermodesulfobacteriota bacterium | reverse complement strand
AACGGATGTATAATTTGTCACATATTAAATGTCAAGAAAAAAACTTATCTAACGATGGTTAAAGGGGAAAAAGGGAAAAACAGATGAATAAATATTGGATCAGAAATACATTCGAATACTATAAAATGGTGAGTTGTTTTTTTATGCAAAAACCATTTTCTTACTATTCCAGTCTAATAAGTCTTTCGAGCAAGTACCTCGCGTGGCTTTGATCCGTCACTCGGTCCGACAATACCTTCCTTTTCCATAATCTCTATCATGCGGGCAGCCCTGTTGTAGCCGACCCTTAAGCGCCTCTGCACCATAGAGATAGATGCCTGCCCGCTTTCACAGACCAAGGCCACTGCGGCGTCATATTTTTCATCATACTCATTTTCGTCTATGGAGTTATTCTCTCCATTCTCCTCTTCAACTGCTTCGAGGACTGACTCATCATAGCGGGCTGTTCCCTGCTCTTTCAAAAACTCTATTATACGCTCTGTTTCCTTCTCCGAAATATAAGAGCCATGGATACGCTGCATCCTGGCCTTGCCGGGCGGCATAAAGAGGGAATCTCCATCCCCAAGCAAATGTTCGGCACCGCTCATATCAAGAATTGTCCTGGAGTCAACCTTGGAGAATACCTTAAAGGATATTCTGGTGGGGAAATTAGCCTTGATCAGGCCGGTCAGCACATCAACAGATGGCCTCTGGGTAGCCAGGATCAGGTGCATGCCTGCAGCCCTTGCCATCTGTGCTAACCGGGCAATAGACTCTTCAACCTCGCGGGATGAAATCATCATCAGATCAGCCAGCTCATCCACAACAATAACAATCAGCGGGAGTTTCTCGTCGTCCTCTGCCACCTGGTTGAACGAGGCAAAACTCTTGACCCGCTTTTCATCAAGCAGCATGTAGCGGCGTTCCATTTCCCTTACTGCCCACTGCAGAGCCCTGTTCGCCATTTTTGGATCGACAACCACAGGATGCAGCAGGTGGGGGATATCCTCATACCCCGACAGCTCAATACGCTTGGGATCTATCATCAGGAAACGCACTTCGTCAGGAGTGGACTTAAAGAGAATGGAGCAGATAATGGAGTTGATGCCAACACTCTTACCTGAGCCAGTCGCACCGGCAATAAGAAGATGGGGCATTTTAGCAAGATCGGCGATAACCGGTTGCCCCACGACATCCTTTCCCAGTCCAATGGTCAGTCTGGAAGACGAGTTCTTAAACGTTTCACTGCAGACAATATCCCGAATATAGACGATATCTCTTTGCGGATTTGGTATTTCTATCCCCAAAGCAGCCTTACCGGGAATGGAACCAACGATCCTGACACTTTCCGCCTTCAGTCCCATTGCCAGGTCATCGGCCAGGGAAACAATGCGGGTTATCTTAATGCCGGGTGCCGGAGCAAATTCATAGGTGGTTACAACCGGCCCCGGAGAAATGCCCTCTACCTTGCCGGATATGCCAAAATCACGCAGTTTATCCTCGAGCTTTTTACTGACGGCATAATAATGCTCCAGATCCACCTCGTTATCCGCTGACTCAACCTTGTCAAGTAATCCTATACCCGGTAGACGGTATTCCCCTGATGTGACGGGCGTGACCTGGAAATCCTCTTCCTCTTCAAACTCCTCCTCCACGCGCAAGGGTTCATTCACACTTGGTATGGAAGCAGTAATATGAGATCCCTGAAAAAGATCTTTGACAGGTTTTTCTTTTTTGGGTTTGGCTTCGCTTTTCTGAAAATAGTTTTCACCAATACGACCATAGGCGCTCAAAAGTTTCCTCCCAATAAAATAAGGGGAAAAACGCACAGATACCATGAGTGAAAACACGAACAAAAGGAGAAGAAAGAGAATAGTCCCCGGGCCACCGAGATAGGTTTTCAGAAAATGGGCCAGCCAGCTTCCGACCAAGCCACCGGCAGGGTAATACCGCCCTGCAATGCTGACAAAATCTCCCTCGGCAGGATACATGAATCCCAGAAGACTGCTGCTGGCAATCAAAATGCCGAAACTACCCAGAAAAATAAGGGGAAGGCGGTTAAAGTCTGACTTGCTTGAAAAAAACTGGACCGAGAAGAACACGAGCAGGACGATGAGCCAGAAGGAACTGATGCCCAAGAGAGACATGAGTCCCCAGGCGATGAGATGGCCAACCGTGCCACCCCAGTTTGCTGAGGAAGTATAGGAGGCAGTTTTCAGAATAGGCAGAGAATAACTTGCAAGACACAAGAGAAGAAAAACTGCAGCAAAAAGGCCGACAACGGCGATTGCCTCCTGGGCAAAACTTGGTCCATCCAGCTTTTTTTTGTCTTTTGCCATTCAAAAATGTTACATTCGTAATAAGTTCAAAAATAGAATCAGTGCACTTTACTGTATTTCCTGCACCTTTGCCTCTTCCTTGGCCATTGCGTCCAGTATGCCGTTGATAAATGGTCCGGAATCATCAGTCGAATAACGCTTGGCAATTTCTACTGCTTCGTTGATTGCTACACTGATTGGGACATCATCCTGATAATGCACTTCATAGACAGCAAGCCGCAGAATATTACGATCAATCATCGACATTCTTTCAAGACGCCAGTTCTCTGCATACTTGCTGATCAACTGATTTAACATATCAGCTTTTTCCTGAACTCCATCCAGCAGTTTTTTTGCGTAAGGGATGGCTTTCTTGTTTACCTGAAAATGGGCACAGAACTCTTCAAAGTCCAAGAGACCATTCTGCCCTGCCAATTCCCCCTGAAACAAAGCCTGCAAAGCAAGTTCTCGGGATTTACGTCTTGTTCCCATTTATTTTATCGGTGATTTTCGACTAAATCTGATTGAGCAGGTTTATCATTTCAATGGCAGCCAAAGCAACTTCACTTCCCTTATTGCCGGCCTTGGAACCTGCCCGTTCAATGGCCTGTTCAATTGTGTCAGTGGTAAGAACTCCAAAAATTGTTGGAATCCCGGTGTCAAGACCTACCTGAGCAACTCCCTTGGCAGCTTCATTGGCAACCAGGTCATAATGGGAGGTGGCCCCTCGAATAACGGCCCCCAAACAGATCACGGCATCATAGCTGCCCGATTTTGCCATTTTATGTGCCATGAGAGGTATTTCAAAAGCACCGGGAACCCGGACTACATCAATTGCACTATCTTCAGCCCCGGACCTGAGCAGGGTGTCCAGTGCCCCCTCGAGCAGCCTCTCCGAGACAAAGGAATTGAAACGGGAAACAATGATACCGAATTTTTTCCCCGCTGCCTGCAGATCTCCTTCAATATATGTCGCCATCTATTCCTCTCCTTCAATCAATTGCAATTACTCTCTTCACAAGCATGCTGAACTGGACCGCTACTATAACATACTTTTTTCATTTATATTTTGGTGTTTTCAGGCAGGTCCAGAAGATGCCCCATCCTGTCCTTCTTGCATTTCAGGTACGAAATATTCTCCGCCACCGGGTTTATTTCAATGGACTGCCGACTGGTTACTTCAAGATCATAACCTTCCAACCCGACAATCTTTTTGGGGTTATTGGTGAGCAAACGCATCTTGCGGACACCCAGATCTCTTAAAATTTGAGCCCCGATGCCGTAATCCCGCAGGTCCGGCTTGAAGCCGAGTTCCAAATTTGCGTCTACTGTATCAAGCCCTTCGTTATCCTGCAAGGCATAGGCTTTCAACTTGTTTATCAAGCCGATGCCCCGTCCTTCCTGGCGCATATAAAGGATTACTCCTGCACCTGCCTCGGAAACCATGCGCATGGCTTCCTGCAGCTGGGCGCCGCAATCACAGCGGTCAGAGCCGAATACATCACCGGTGAGACATTCCGAGTGGACCCGGACCATGACTTCCTTATCCGGATCAATATCACCTTTGACCAGGGCAAGATGTTCATGCTTGTCAACATCATTGGCATAGACAATGGCCTTGAACTCACCTCCGAAATGTGAGGGAAGCCTGGCCTCAACTGCCCTGTGCACCAGGGTGTCACGCCGCAGCCGGTAGGCTACGAGATCAGCGATGGTAGCAATCTTCATATTATGTTCAGCAGCGAACTCTTCCAGATCCGGCATTCGGGCCATGGTCCCGTCATCTTTCATTATTTCGCAGATAACCCCTGAAGGCATCATACCCGCCAGCCGCGCCAGATCAACAGACCCCTCGGTCTGGCCTGTGCGTTCAAGGACTCCGCCTCTTCGAGCCCGTAAGGGAAAAATATGCCCAGGGCTTACAAGATCATCCGGCCTTGCATCCGGATCAGCTGCCACCTGGACCGTCCTGGCCCTGTCAGCTGCAGAAATACCGGTTGTCACCCCTGTTCTCGCCTCAATGCTTACCGTGAAACCGGTCTCAAATGGAGACTTGTTCTTCTCAACCATCATGGGAAGGTTCAATCTTTTTACCTGCGAACGGTCAAGGGTCAGACAGATAAGACCCCTTCCATACTTAGCCATAAAATTTATAGCTTCAGGGGTTACTGCCTCAGCAGCCATACAAAGATCGCCTTCATTCTCCCGGTCCTCATCATCCACCAGGATGACCATCTTGCCGGCCCGGATGTCTTCTATCACCTCTTCAATTCTGCTGACTGCCATATCAATACCTTCATTAATAAGGATGAATGCAAACCCTATTGTAAAATTATTTTATAAAACCATGCCTGGCCAGAAACTCCGGATTTATTCCACCTTGGGATTTGTCATTATTATCAGGTTCTGCCTGCAGCATTTTTTCCACATATTTGCCTATCAGGTCAACTTCTATATTTACCGAATCGCCTTCCCGCAATGATCCCAGAAGCGTTACCTCCAGGGTGTGAGGAATAACGACGATGGAGAATGTTTTATCATCACAGCTGTTCACGGTCAGGCTGGTGCCATCGATACCAATGGAGCCTTTTTCAATAATATACTTCGCCAGTCCCGCCGGAACCCCGAAAGTGAACTGGACAAAGTTCCCGACCGGCCGCCGTTCCAAAATGGAGGACACTGCATCCACATGGCCGCTGACCATATGCCCCCCAAGTCTGTCACTCAACCGAAGGGCCCTTTCCAGGTTTACCCTGCTGCCCACAGACAGTTTACCAAGGTTTGTACGGTCCAGGCTTTCGGGTGAAACATCAACCGTAAATTTTCCGGCGTTGATATTCCTGGCGGTCAAGCAGACGCCGTTCACCGCAATGGATTCACCTTCTTCAGGATCGGTCAGATCAAAATCAGGCTCAAGAATAAAAACCATGCCGCCCCCTGAAGACCTTTTCTCAACAATTTTTCCCTTTCCCAGAATTATGCCGGTAAACATGAAAGCACCCTGTAATTCTCTGATCTCCCTCTCCGGCAATCTTTTTCAGCCAGGAGGTAATTTATACACCACCCTGTTCAACCAGCGCAGCCTTATCCGTAAATTCCTTTGCCTGTAAGGTATGACTGAAATTTTTATGGATCGAAGCGATCGTCCTGTACGTATCAGCCGCTTTCTGCCTCTCGCCGATCTCGAGATAGAGTTTTGCCAACTCTTCCATGGTGGCCACCGTGCCGGACGGGTTATTATAACCGGAGTAGATATCTATAACATTAAGATAAATTCTTATTGCTTCATCATATTGCTTCAGGGCTCTTTTGGAAATCACCATCTTTTTTTGCAGGGCTACAAGACTGAACCTGTCATTTTCATTGTCACATATATCGTAAGCCCGCTGATAGTGCCCAATCGCCTTTTCGTGTTCTTCGCGGGCTGCACAGATGTCCCCAAGTTGGTCGGAGGCATTGGCCACGCCCTTATCATCACCGTTCTGCTCAAAACCGATCAGGGCATTATGAAAACAAGAGGCTGCCTGGGCGTCATCTCCTGCCTGTCGCAACTCCTTACCCTTATTATAGTCAGTCTGGGCCGGATCTTCTACTTCCTGGGGTTCCTGATTTGTTTCCTGGTCTTTTATCTGTTCATTCACTTTCGTTCTTCTCCTTACTCATCTATCAGTTGCAAAGCTTCTTTGGCAAGGGTTCCTATATCCGTCTGGACAGGTAACCCGTTTTCATAAATTATCAGCGGTGTTGTATCTTCCTGCATCATTCTGATTTGGCTCGCCACCTCTTTTGCCTTGAGACGGCCTAAAAGCCTTAACATATATCCTTTAACCAGAGCTAAAGGGCTGTCAAGAAGTCCTATGAGCTGATAAAAAGAAGTATTCCTTACCAGGTCAGGCCGCTTCTCGGCAATGGACCCCAGGGCCCACAACACCTGTGCCCGGGATGAAGGATCGCCGATATAGGCCAGAAGATGCCGGGTAAAAGAGCCGTAAATATCAGGCCGTTCCGCAATAATGGAGCCAATGGTTTCCACGGCGCCCCAGTTTGAAGAGGCTGAATCAGCACAGGCCTCAAAAAGCAGGTGCAGCAGATCACTGACCATGCCGGGTTTACGTGTTGCAACTCTGCTGCACACCTCACCAATCAAACGGGCAGTGGCCCAGAGTTTCTCCTCATCGGGTTCATAGAGCTGACGCAGCAACAACCGCAGTGTTTTCTTATCATCAAAACACAAAGCAACCAGGCCGTCTGCATCCCGGTTCTGCACCATTTCTTTGACAAGGTTCTTGTTGGCCCTTTTCTTTTCTCTCTTGGGATCCGGGGCCTTTTCAACCTGAACTTTTCTTGCAGAGGCGCCGGGTTTGGCAGCAGAAGATTTTTCTTTCTTTTCAAACCCGGCGGTCAAGTCTGCCATATTTTCCTGCAGACGAATAAAATAAAGCACTCCCCGGATAATTCTGCCATCCAGATTTCTTTTTTCCACCACCTGATGGGTTACCTCATCATAATCTTCGATGCGGCCGGTCAGGTAGTCCTCTTCAGGCAGGAGGTCCCAGGCCATGTCCCAGTTATCACCACAGGCATGAACCAGTAACTCGACAATGGCAGCGCCGACATTAAAGCCGCTGGGGTCGCTGGCATAAACCGCACCGCATTCGCAGTCCCCCAGGGCAAACTCTCCCAGTTTCCGTTTATCCGGATACTGCGGCTTGCCAACATCCTGGCCGCAGAAAGGACACCAGGGCCTGGTTTTCAAAGTTGCCTTGCTCATAATCAGAAGCTTTCTTTGCTTAAGGCATCGAGAAACCGCTGGTCAACTTCATACCCGAGCTCT
>JBDLJI010000106.1:0-7202 GCA_039714455.1 Thermodesulfobacteriota bacterium | reverse complement strand
CACGGCGGATTTCACCGCTAATTCTCTCATGAAGTTTGATCCCGGCAGTCCGATTGACTTCATTTCAGGGCTCCATGTAGGTTGTTGGTCCCTGATCGGCAGTGACCGGATCAAATCCGTTCGTGATTTGAAGGGAAAGAAGGTGTGGGCGCTGGGTCAACGTACAACCTCGGCCAACGCCAACGCTTCGGTAATGTACCGGCAGCGGGCCATCCCCAATGTCTTCTTCAAGGCGTTAATCGGGTACGTTGGCCTTGATCCCGATAACGACGTTGAATACGTCGTGGTTCCAAAGGACGAGGCCATCGAGCTGTTCAAGCGGGGCAAAATAGACGCCTTCCTTTCCTTTCCTCCCGGCCCCCAGCAATTAAGGGCAGCGGGTATTGGCCAGGTGCTTGTTGATACGAACGTGGACCGCCCCTGGGCACAGTACTACTGCTGTATGATTACCGGGAGAAGGGATTTCATCAGGAACAACCCGATAGCGACCAGAAAGGTAATTCGCTCCATACTCAGGGCCAATGACCTGGTGTCACAAGATCCGGCAATGGCGGCCCAGTTGCTGGTGGACAGGAAATTGAGAAAGGCCGACGACCAGGAATTCATGGCGCAGTCTTTGCGCGAAATCCCCTATGACAAATGGAGGCATTACAGCCCGGAAGATACAATCCGTTTCTGGGCCCTTCGACTGAAGGAGATTGGGATCATCAAGTACAGCCCCCAGGAGTACATAAGCAAAAACACGGATTGGAGCCACATTGCTTCCCTGAAGGATGAAATGGGGATGACCTGGTAAATTGATGGCCATCAATAGGAGTAAGATATGAAAAAGCGACTAGGCTATGAATTGGATAGAAGAGAATTTATCGGCAAGACTGTGTGATAAAGCAAAAGGTGACCAGATATTGATTAGCCAGAAGACTCTTGGAAGGATCGAAGAAATCGTTGAGGCTGAAGAAGTTGGTGAGCGTGATCTCAAGGGATTTAACCATCCAGTCTCGGCCTTCAATATCATTACTCTCAAATAATCAATCTCTTAATGACGCGATCGATGGGAAAAGCTAAGGTTTTAATCCTGCTCGTTGTAATAGCAGGCTGTGCGGGATTAGCAGTTGCTTATGTTCACTATTCTGATGAGGATAAATGGATAGTATATCGAAGTCGTAGCGAGCATCATCCTGTTATCAATGATCTGTTTGCAGGTAAGATCGAGCAGGGTCAGACAGTAGAAGAACTGTTCGCCAGTTGGCCTCCTTCCGGAAAGGTCAAACACAACAAATACACAACAATTTTTTATGCGAAAGACGCTAAAGATGCTGATGTTTGTTGTTGGAGTTATTCCCACAGTATTCGGGTCATTGCCATAAATGAAAAATTGGTTAAAGCGCTAGCTGTTGAAGGTATCTTGTCTGGGGTCGAACATGCTTTCTTTAATAAAATGGATAAGGAGACCGAAGACGATTACTGGGCATCTAGATTGCAATCGGGATTATCCAGGTAAACCCGCATGATATTATTACCCAAAACATTGACTGGAGTTTCCTGGAATCTTTAAAGAATGAACTCAATATAAAGTACGTTTTATAATACCAGCATGGAATTGACAGGGATGACAACGTTGAAGGAAAAACAGCAATGATGACATGGCTGCCACGTCTTGTCGCCCGGACTCCAGTCACAGTCTATACCAAATTAAACTGGGCTTTCCTGGCAATTGTGGCATTACTTATTGCCTTCGGTGGTCTAGGCCTGGTCGTGCTGAATGAATCGAATCAACGAACAGAGGATCTTGTAAAACTGCAGCGCAAAATTGCCGCCTACCGGCAGCTGCAGCACGACACCACAAGCCAGCTTTACAGCATCACCAGCGCGCTTCTGACCCCTAATGATACGTTGCTTGAAAGTGCACTCCGGCAGCTCAACCAGTACAGGTATAACCTTGATCGGGTGCAGTTTGTCTCGAAGGGTGAGGTGGAGCTTTTCAGAAAAATTCAAAGAGAGCACGAGCGCTTGACTCAGGTTGTGACGCAGGTTGTCGAACTTACCCGGGCCGGCCGTGTTTACGAAGCCATGGAACTGAGACATTCGCAGACAAATCCCGTATCTGATCGTCTTGAACGCTTAACAAACGAGATGGTGAACAGGGCGGAAGCTGATATAGTAGCAAAGGCAGACGAAAGCCGCCGTTCCTTTTTGGTCTCACAGTGGATGGTTATCAGTTTTGGTTTATCGAGTGTTGGACTGGCCCTGCTTCTCGGCTATGCAATCTCCAAGTCGCTCATGGGACCGGTGATGAAGATGGACGATTCGCTTGCCCGGATTTCCTCTGGTGATTTCTCGCACCGCATCACGGTGCCAAACCGTGATGAACTTGGAGACCTAGCTGAGCATTTAAATCGCATGAGTGAGGAATTGCGCGGGCTCTATCATCAGATTGAAATGGCCAGCAGCTATAAGTCTGAGTTTCTTGCCAACGTCAGTCACGAACTGCGTACGCCTCTGAATGCCATCATCGGTTACAGTGAATTGCTGATGGAAGAGGCTGAGGACAAGGGGGAGGAAGACTTTATCCCGGATCTCAAAAGAATACAGACTTCCGGTAAACATTTGCTGGCACTTATCAATGATATTCTTGATCTCTCCAAGATTGAAGCAGGAAAAGTTGAGCTGAGTCCGGAAATATTTAACATTGAAAACATGGTTCATGAAGTAGTGAGCACGGTTGAACCCATGGCCAGAAAGAATAATAACACCCTGCAAATACACTGTAATGAAGCACTGGGTCAGATGTACGCCGACAAAACCCGGGTCCGACAGATACTTTTCAATCTCCTGAGCAATGCGTGCAAGTTCACAGAACAGGGGAGTGTAACCTTGGATACCGTCCGGGAAACCGGAAAGAATTTTGACTGGCTCAACATAAGCGTTAAAGATACAGGTATCGGTATGACGGAGGAACAGATGTCAAAACTATACCAACCCTTTTCCCAGTTGGGAGAAAAGGGATCGAAAAAATATGACGGGACCGGTTTAGGACTGGTCATTACCAAACAGTTTTGCACTATGATGGGAGGAAATATTGCGGTGACAAGTGAGTACGGATCCGGCTCCACTTTCACACTGCGTCTGCCAATGGATGGAAATCATGCGGGAGTTGTGGAAATCCCGGCACTTCACACCTGAGTTAAAAGCAAGAGGCTTCATGAAAAAAATACTCATAATAGAAGACGATGACATGAGCCGTGATATGTTGTCCAGAAGGCTTGAACGACGGGGGTATAGTTTGGTGCTGGGTGTGGACGGTAAACAAGGTGTGGCCCTGGCTCATTCTGAACTTCCGGACCTAATCCTCATGGATATGAGTTTACCGATACTAAACGGTTGGGAGGCAACACAACAGATAAAGGCAATGCCAGAGACAAAGTCAATTCCGATCATTGCTTTAACTTCACATGCAATGGCCGGGGATCGGAAAAAGGCACTTGCAGCCGGCTGTGATGAATATTCAACCAAGCCCATCGATTTTGAAATTCTGCTTGGCAAAATAGAGCAGTTTATCTAGATAAAACTGGTGCCATGACTCGCTCAAAAAACAAATCCGCAAAATCTCAATCCCGGAATCTTTCACAAAATAAACTGCGTGTACCAATTGAGGCAATCGTTAAGTACAGCAAAAGATTGATGCATGATGAAAATCTAGCCAAGAAAGAAATAAAACGAGATCTTAATAAGATTAATGCTCTTGGCGAACAGCTCTTAAAACTCTTTGATAATATTATAACAACAAGAAAAAAAAGAGGAAAAAGGGCAGATGATTTTCTGAGTGAATTAAGTTCCCAAACAATTCATGACCTGCGAACACCATTAAATGCCATAATAGGATTTTCTGAATTGCTGAGAGAAGACTTTGAAGGCGAAATGATTGAGAGCAGTATTATTAATCTGCAAAAAATACTTTCTTCTGCAAAAGAATTTTTATCTGAACTGGATAATTCTGTCAAACCCAGTGTATCAGGAATTAGTGGACCGGATTTGACTTCAGATGCTTCCTATAGAGATAAAATGATTAAAGCAACAATGGATAGCATTCCTCAACCTGTTTTACACCAAGCTTCATCAGACAAAAAAAACAAGGGATTAATTCTAGTAGTTGATGATAACGAGGTTAATCGTGACCTGTTGTCCTCTCAGCTTGAACGGCAGGGCCACTCGGTCACGCTGGCGACCAGTGGCCGTGAGGCACTTGAGATAATGAGAAAAGAACCTATCGACCTGGTTCTCCTGGATATCATGATGCCGGAAATGAATGGATTTCAGGTGCTTGAACATATCAGCAGCAATCCAAAAATGGGTAATATGCCGGTTATCGTAATTTCTGCCCTGGATAAGATAGATAGTGTAGTTCAGTGTATTCAAATGGGCGCCGAAGATTATTTGCTCAAGCCGTTTAATCCTGTTTTACTCAATACCAGGATCGATACCTGTCTTGAGAAGAAAAGACTCATAGAACTCTGTAAAACCCTTGAACTGAACAATTTGAAAGAAGATGTGCAGTTCATTGCTGAAAGCCCGGCAATGCAGAGTATCCTGCATACTGTGCGCACAGTATGCAGGAACCCGGTGAACATTCTATTGTATGGCAATAGCGGAACCGGCAAGGAAGTGATCGCCCGTATGATTCACAACGGGGGTGATAGAAAGGACATGCCCTTCATTCCTGTTAACTGTGCCGCTATCCCTGAAAATCTGATGGAAAGCGAATTTTTTGGTTACGAAAAGGGGGCATTTACAGGAGCTTCTGCCAGCAGGGGAGGATATTTTGAGGAAGCTAACGGCGGAACCTTGTTCCTGGATGAAATAGGTGATATGCCGATGTTCATCCAGCCCAAATTTATGCGGGCAATACAGGAAGGGGAGGGACGGAGACTTGGCGGCAACAAATCCATTGCTTATGATTTGAGAATAATCAGTGCAACAAATAAGGATCTTCGTAAGGAAGTTGCAGGCGGGCGTTTCAGGAAAGACCTTTATTACCGAATTTTTTCAGTTGAAATAAACATTCCACCGCTTCATGAACGACGGGAGGATATTGTGCCGCTTGCCATTTTTTTCCTGAATAAAGTTGGTAAACGCTTTAATAAAAAGGTAGCTGGATACTCTCCAAATGTGCTTCGTTTTTTTGAAAAATACCCTTGGCCGGGGAATGTGCGACAGTTGCTTCACGAAGTAGAGAGGCTGGTGGCCTTTACCCCTGAAGGAGCCCAAGTTTCATTAAAACACGGCTCCCCGGAAATACTTGACTGGAAGAAATCCTGCTCTAATGCTTTTATGGATAATAATTCTAGACTTTCAATGCCGGACAAAATAAAGGAACTGGAGATTGAATGCATCAACGATGCACTGCGTCAAACAAAAGGTAAGAAGCTTCCGGCCGCTAAGCTTCTGGGAATTACCCGTGGTGGGCTTGATAACAAAATAAAACGTTATGGAATTACCTATTCATCCAAAATCAGTGGGCTGTAATGATTAGTTATTGTCAACTATTCATATTAGACAGCCTCCTGGTCAATTAATTAGTTCAAAGTCCCTTCTTAATATCCTACGAACCTTCTCCTCCCCCCCCTAAAATTGCATTCAAAGCATGCACTGTGCATACAAAGTATGCATACTCCTTCAAGCTAGAACTGTATGGGAATTTACAGCGATATTATATATGCACTGCATAAGACGATTACACTTAAAGTTCAAACCTTAAATTCATTAAAAAAATAATAAACTTTTTTATTACGATCAGTTAGGGGCATTTCGACAGTTTGGCACAAAAATTGATATATAAATGCATTAGTTACATAACCCCCTCCTGGATAACAGGAGTACGACATTATGAAAAGGTGTTGCAGTGAAATCTCTGTTGTACCGCACTGAAGGCAGAATCTTACTCTATCTTCCAGGACTCAATTATCATTTGAAGGATCCTATGAAAAACTCGGTCCCACACCAGAGCGGTTCTTTTTATAAGTACTCAACAAACCAGGCCGTAGTTATTCCCCAATTAGGGAAGAATATTTCAAGCGACTAATGAGGACTTGAAATTGGAAAAAATATTTTTGGTGCTTCTGGCTATTTTTACCATTTTGGGCTTTATAATTTTTGCATTTTTTTCCTTTAAATGGATTTCAGGAGTTTAGCACAATGAAAAGGGAGAAGTTCAAAAGGATTGTTTAAAGCCTCCGCTGGGACAGTTCATCCCATCGGAGGCTCTATGTTCGTTACCTCAAGAAAAAGCCAAACCTGTTGTGAGACAGGGACGGAAAACCACGGGTCAAGAGGAGATAGCCGGGTTGCCTTGAAAAGTGTAGTTCGGCATACCCGCTCCGATTATTGGCGCGTGCCGAAAAAAAATTACTTATCACCCCAACCTTGAGGAGAAGAAAATGAACACAAGCGGAAGACATCGAATCTGCACCACCCTACTGCTGGGAAGCTTGCTGATTGCTCCGTCGCAAGTATTCAGCGAGCCACCCCTTCCTGAAGATCAAGCAGAACTTAAACAAGTTCTTAAAGCAATTTACGATGATGCTATGTCAGCAAATGTCGAAGGACTTACAACTAGTCATCTTATTTCATCTAAGTTTACTAAATTTGGACCTCGAAATTTCAGTAGACAAACAGCCGATGAAACGAATGAATCAGAGGCATCTTTCTTTACTTCAATCAAAGATCTAAAAGTGGAACTAAAAGATGTCAAGATAGATGTCTTTGGAGAAGTCGCAGTTACAACATTCTATCCTCATTTTTCATTTGTGAAGGATGACCAACTTAAAGAAGGCTCCAGTCGACAGACTCTTGTCTTTCTAAAAACAGATCAGGGCTGGAAAATCATTCATGAGCATGGAACTCCTAAGAAGTGTTTCACTGAATGACAGTCAAAACTCTATTTAAAAATAGCAACGAAAGTGAGTGACCATTTCACTGCCTAATGCTTGAGGTATTAGTTGTTCTGAAGGAAATTTAGCTCGGCAGTGAACAATTTTTTCTAATGTCTTCATGACATGTAAAGCAGAGCCAATTGAGGCTCTGCTTTTTTTGAATAGTCCACATATCTATACATGTTGAGTTATGAATAGTTCTTAAAAGTTCAAGATGTACACTGGATATATTGGCCTCTCCACCCGGAGGGGCTTTTTTGTTTAAATCTTATG
>JBDLJI010000105.1:0-7267 GCA_039714455.1 Thermodesulfobacteriota bacterium | reverse complement strand
TAAAAATGAATCACGACTTTCAATTTATAGCAGAAATCGCAAGTCGCTAATGCCCTGCTTTTATGAAATGAAAAACCCCGATAAACATGGGATAATGGCTTAGTCTTTTCTACTTGGCACTGTCAGACATATCAGCAGCAATCTTGATTTTTTATTGGCAGGTATTTTGAATTTATTTTGAAAGTTTAAGCGTCAAACATCGCGGAGGATTATTGTGGCCATCCGGTATTAAGACAGGTACGAAAAGTGATTTCTTATCGCCTTTTCAACAAATGCAAAGTATTATTACGTTATGTGATGCCGGAAAAATTAACTATGATCCACAGACTCGATGAACTCACTTAGAAGGGGGGATAATATGAGAAAGTTAATTCCAGTTGTACTTTTATCAATTATTTTAACGGCCTGTGCAACTGCTGGGACTCATCGCCGAGCAGTGCAGGATGATACTGGTGATCGACTAACGGTTGGCACGGTCCAAAAAGAAATCCGGGTAGGGATGTCTGGAGCTGAAGTGGCGGCGGTGCTGGGTTCTCCTAATATCGTTTCCACTGATGAAGAGCGTCGCGAGGTTTGGATTTACGACAAAGTGGCAACTGACTATGTACAATCAAGCAGCAGTGGTGGGATTTCTGCTCTTATATTGGGTGTGGGCAGCTCTGTTGGAGGTCTAGGTGGTGCTGGCTATGACAGCAGCGCAGGTGCGGCTTCACGTTCCCAGCGCACACTGACTATCATTATAAAATACGACCACGAAGGCAAAGTGCGGGATTTTGCCTATCACACCTCTAAGTTTTAGCTTTCCTGGTAACAGTCATGAGTGAGAATTTGTTTAGGTGGAGGCCTTTGGCCTTGCTATTTTTATGCCTGTTTGTCCTATCCAGTTGCGTGACACTTCCAAAGGATGCATTTAAATTATCTCCAACATCGCTGGAGGATAGGCAGCTTCAAAGCCGAAAATTTACGACGCTTGATAATAAGCTGTTACTTTCTGCTGGCGCCAGCGTGTTGCAGGACATGGGTTATACAATCGACGAGTCTAATACAGCTTTGGGTGTACTAACTGCATCCAAGCAAGCAGATGCGACAGATGCAGGACAGATTGCAGGGGCGATTGCAGTGGCGCTTTTAACAGGTGTCATGACTCCAACTGACAAAGAACAGAAAATACGAATTTGCCTGGTAATTCAGGAAGCACTCGACGAGCAGACATCATCTGTTGCAAGAATCACGATTCAGAGGATGATCTGGAATACGCAAGGACAGATCTCCCGGGTAGAACGCATTCATTCGCCGGAACTGTATCAGGCGTTTTTCGATAAACTTTCTAAAGCTACATTTTTGGAGGCTAACCAGATATGAGAATAATAAAATATGGTTGGGCAATGTTTGTGGTCGTAATGTTGTTAGTGGGTTGCGCTACACAGAATTCCCATGTGCTCTCCGGAGGCAGCGCCGTCGAATTGCGTAGTTTTCAAACACGAGCGTTTGATACCACCGACAAACATAAAATGATGCGCACAACAATCGCGGTGCTGCAGGATTTGGGCTTTATTATCGATAAAACTGATGAGGATCTTGGGCTGGTTACAGGTACCAAGTTAAGTGGCTATCAGATCCGCATGACCGTTATTGTGCAACCCCGAGGCGAAAAACAGTTGGCTGTAAGAGCCAGTGGAATCTACAACAATAGAGCAATTGAAGACCCCCTACCATACCAAGATTTTTTTGCAGCCCTCGAAAAAGGCATTTTTTTAACTGCACAGGAAATCGATTAACCCAATATCTCTCAACTATTGACATCAATAAAATTTATAGCTGCCACTCCCTAGAGCTGCGAGTTATGAATTTAGTATCAATACAAGGGAGTTTTTGTGTCCTGAGTGTTGGATATAGTGTTGGGTGCAACATTATAGAAACAAAAAAAAGAACTGAGAAAACCTCTCAATCCCTTGATACCTAATGGTGAGCGGAGCGAGATTCGAACTCGCGGCCTTTGGCTCCGGAGGCCAACGCTCTATCCAGCTGAGCTACCCGCCCACTTGCGATGAAGGGCTGTTATATAGCACGGATGCTTTTCACAGTAAAGATTTTAAAAGCAAGGTTAAAGGCCAAAGGCTAAAGGTTAAAGGGAAAAATTATAGATAAAAGGTGCAATGTTTAAGGCATAGGGCCAAAAGAATATTATATTATATTTGCCACAGAAATTTAAAATTTTCCCTCCTCATCCCTTTCTTTTACCTTGAGCCTTTGGCTTTTAATCTTTCACCTATTTATCCAAACTTTCCATATACTCCTCCCATTCGATGGGCAGGAGGGTTTTCTTCTTATTATTGCATTTCTTGCAGCATACAACAAGGTTGTCTTTTGTGCTTCTGCCTCCACGGGCCAGCGGCACAATATGATCCATGGTCAACTCCTTAGGTTTGAAGGGCCTGTTGCAATAATAGCAGTTACCAATGGCAAGCTTCTGCTGCCACCAGCGGCTTTTCCGCAACTTTCTGGCCTTCTCCTTCTCCCGCCGCAATTCTGCCTCATCAACGCCGTCAAAATGAAAGAAGTCACTCATATGATTTCTCCCAGGAGCTTCATCCGTGCCTCTCCAACGAGATACAATGAACCTGCTATGCAGATAAGATCGTTTGGACCTGTAATTTCAGCAGCCTTTGCGAGTGCCGCATCCAGAGAGTATTCCAGAATTGCCCGATCCTGAATTTCAACCGGCAAAGCATCCCGCAAATCTTCGGGCTGGGCAGATCTTTCATACTCCAATCTGGTAAAAATTATGGTCTGGGCCTGCCAGGCTATTTGCGGGAGTACTTTTCCATATTCCTTGTCAGACATTGCAGCCCACAACAGAATCAGTCTATCGTATTGAAAATCATTTTCCAGGGCTTCCTCAAGAGCAATAATACCCGCAGGGTTATGGGCACCGTCAAGCATGTAATGCAGTGAATCTTTGGTGCTACATCCTACAAGACTTCCATCAATTGTAGACAGGCAAAATGTCTCCAGCCGTCCAGGCCAGGAAACTTCCAGCAGCCCTGAACGTATCTCTGATTCATCTACTGAAAAACCAAACTGATCAAGGAATTCAAGGGTTGCCAGGGCCAAACCGGTATTTACCATCTGGTATTTTCCTTTCAGGTTTGTTCTCAGTCCGGTGATCTTTTCCCGGAGCTGGCAGCAGCCCTTGCGCTTCATGGCCCAGTAGTTCCAACTTCCATCTGCGACCGGCTCCACAAGGAAATCCCTGCCATGCAGAAAAAGGGGGGCGCTTCTCTCCTTACAGAAGCGCTCAACAACCGATAGGACCGTTCTTTCATCCTCTGTCTCACCGATGCCGACACCACTTACCACCGGTATACCCTTCTTAATAATCCCGGCTTTTTCACCTGCAATTTCTTTCAGGGTATTGCCAAGATACATCTCATGATCCATGGACACATTGGTAATGACACTTACCAGGGGTGTTATGACGTTGGTGGCATCAAGCCGCCCTCCAAGCCCTACTTCAAGAATGATCAGGTCCACCTTCCGCCTGGCAAACCAGAGCATGGCCAGTGCAGTAGTGAATTCAAAGTAGGTAATCTGCCGGCCAGCCAGAATGCCATGAATACGACTGCCCTCTTCGGCAAACTCCTCTTCGGATATATATTGGTCATTAATTCGAAACCGCTCCCGCACCGAAGAAAGATGCGGAGATGTATACAGTCCTACTGAATATCCTGCTTCTGCCAGCAAAGTGAGGAGGGTGACTGCCACCGAGCCCTTGCCGTTTGTGCCTGCAATGTGAACAAATTTCAGTTCTTTTTCCGGGCTGCCAAGTTCTTCAAGAAACATGCTCATGCTTTCTAGCCCGAGCTTGATCTTGAAAAACTGGAGGTTATCCAGAAATGTCCAGGTCTGTTGGTAGTTCATTTTTAGCTATTAGCGGTCAGCTTTCAGTTTCGAGTTTGAAGTTACAAGTGCCTAAAGTGAGCTAAAGTTTGGGAAGTAGGTAAATGATTTTAATTTCCAGGTTCTACTTATATTTAACTAAGTGCCTAACAACCCAACATTTCAGATGATTACTATTGTTTTTTAACTTTAGTCACTTGAAACTTTAGTCACTTAAGGCATTTATACCCCCTCGGAGTCGAAGTTTATGCTCTGCCTTTAAGAGTGCTTACCTGCGGGGTACTCCGCCGAGGCATATATCCATCCTTTGTTGTGCTGCTCGGCTGCGTGAAATGGCAAATAATAACTACTTTTCTTTTTTTCACCCTAGAAACCTTGACCCCTCGACCCCTTGGACCCTTTACTTTACCTTCTCCAGTTTCGCATAATCCAGGTGCAGTGTCTTTCTGCCGTGCCGGTCAAAATCCACCTCCACTGTGCGTTCTCCTGTCACCTTGTCAATAATGCCCCGTCCGAAAAAAGGGTGCTGTACAGCCTGACCCTTGTTAAACCCTGAAGCCTCACGCATCTTGCTGCTGCTCTGGTTTATAGTCGCTGCACTCATACTTCTTCTGCTTCTGCTGCCTCTGGAGAATGAATAACCGCTGGAGCCGCCTCTATAACTCCTTATATGGCTCTGTGCCCGCCCGGAAGAAGTATAGAGACCATGGGAAATCTCAGCCAGAAAAGGTGAGAGAGGAACCCTTGAGAACTGACGGTCAACAGACATCACCTCTCTGGGGTAGGTCATATAAAGTCTCTTCTTCGCCCTGGTTGCAGCAACATAAAGCAAGCGTCTCTCCTCTTCCCACTGTTCACCGGGCAAAGCCTGGGAAACCGGAAATTTCCCTTCTGCAAGGCTGATGATGAAAACCGTGTCCCACTCCAGTCCCTTGGCAGAATGAACGGTTGAAAGGATCAGCCTGTCAGTTTCATCTTCAACAACAACTGACTCCGGTGGTTCCAGGGTTGTATCATCAACTAATTTGGCGAGACTATCATATTCGGAAACAATTGTTTTAAGATGCTCAATATCCCTGCTCCTCTTCGGGTAATCGTCGTAATAGATTCTTTGAAAGATTGGCTGATAATATTCACTGAGTATCTCAAACTGCTCAACAGGTGTGAGGACAGGGTCTTTGAGTGACTGTAGAATTGCGGCTAACTCCACCACTCCCTTTTGCCATCCCGGTGCAGCCGGGTATTCTGCCAGAACTGTAAATGGCTCATCTGAAGTCTTGAGTGCTGCAAGTATCTTTTGAGCTGTCTTGGGGCCGACCTTGTCAAGCATGAGCAAAATCCTGTTCCAGGAAAGGTTGTCCTGATCGTTCACCAGAATCCTGAAATATGAGAGCAAATCCTTGATATGGGCAGATTCTGTAAGTTTGAGCCCCCCTCTCTTTTCAAAGGGAATTCCCCTGCTTGCCAGCTCAATTTCCAGTTTATATGAATGGAACCCGGATCGGAACAGAACAGCCATCTCTTTTAATGGGAGTCCCTCTTTCTGCAGTTCCGCTATTCGCCCTGCTACATATCCCGCTTCTTCACCGGCATCAGCAGCATTATAGAGTTCCGGTTTTTTGCCGCCTTCAACCTTGGTAAAAAGGGCCTTGGTATATTTTTCATCAGCCTGTTCAATGATGGCATTTGTCATTGATAATATGGGCTGCGTAGAGCGGTAATTTTCCTCCAGCTTGATGATCCTGGTATTGGGGAAGATATTCGGGAAGTCCATGATGTTACGAAAATCAGCCCCCCTGAAACTGTAGATTGACTGCGAATCATCACCTACTGCCATAACATTATTGTGAGTGCTGGCTATCAGGCGCACTATTTCAGCCTGAATGGCATTTGTATCCTGATATTCATCCACCATAATATACTGAAAACGTTGGGAAACCTCCTGCCGCACCTGGGTATTCTCCTTGAGTACCTGTTTGAGATTGATCAGAAGATCGTCATAATCCATCAAACCGTGTTCAAACTTGAATTTATGGTAATGATCCTGCAGCAGGATAATATCACCTAAGAATTCCTCCAGATGCACATATTCATCATAAAGCAGGCTCTCCAGATCCGTTGACCTGTTAACTGCTTTGCTTATCATGTTGATTATGACCCGTTTGGTGGGGAACCGCTTACCGGCCCCGGACAGTGATAATGACGATTTGAGAATGTTGATGATGCCCTCGGCATCGGAACGGTCTATAATTGTGAAGTTGGGTGAGTAACCGATATGATAGCCATAGCGCCGCAGCAACATATTGGCCATGGCATGAAATGTGCCGCCTGTGACATCCTGGCAGGATTCATCCAGAAGAAGGCTGCCACGCCAAAGCATCTCCCGGGCTGCCCTGCGGGTAAAGGTAAGAAGAAGTAAATTCTCCGGCAGGATACCAAGCCCGAGAAGATGGGCCACCCTGTAAACCAACGTACGTGTCTTGCCGCTGCCGGCACCGGCAACAACAAGGAGAGGACCTTCCAGATGAGTGACTGCCTCATGCTGGGACCTGTTAAGATCCTGTCTGCTGACTGTCGTTCTACTTTTATTACCCTGGAGGTCTTGCGCTGAAAAAGAATTCCCTGGAAAGAGACTATTTTGCATAGCCGCTACTGTACCACAGACATAAATGGTAATCCATTTTTTTCAAAAGCTATCAGGCATCTATTTTTTATTCCTGTAACTTGATTGCATCCAAAAGGAACAGCGTGTATATTTCCCAAAAAAATTTATATCACCAATAATAATTTCTGAATATGGCCTACCAATCATGCTGCCTAAAGACTTGAATAATCTTTTCACGAAAGAAGTCCTGGAAGATTTGCTCCCTTCACAACTGTCAAATGATTTCTTTGAAGCCCTATATGGTGATGCGGCTGAAGGAGCCTATAATATCAGCCTGTCTTTCATTAATTATGATTCCGGGCAGAAAATCTTGTCCTTTGAACTGCAGCTTCATGAGAGACCGGGAAAATGCCTGGCCTGCAACCTTACCTATGGACTGCCGGACGTATTCTCCCGTCACCCCTTGCTCAATATTAAAGGTATGGTTGAAAAAATAGAAACGCTTCTTGGTGGAAATGTAAAATGTATAAGTTGGGAACTTGGCCGCACCCAGACACCGGCTGCATCCATGCATGCGATTCCATTAATTATCCAGTTGGGATAATTAATGGAATTGAAGATTTTAAAAATTAAAGAATATAAATTTATGGATTTAATCTTTAATTCTCAATTCTCAATTTTTAATTTAACCCGTACAAGTCCCCGCACTGAATTGCCCACATAAAGAGCATCAGCCTGTTCAATATCCTGCCTGGTAAATGA
>JBDLJI010000104.1:0-7332 GCA_039714455.1 Thermodesulfobacteriota bacterium | reverse complement strand
GCAGCCGGTGGGGCAAAGGTTGATAACTTCAGCCTGCATATCAAATGCACCCCAGTCACGGCCGGAATGTGCGCCGGCGTTGGGAGCAAAGTCGCCGTTGGTGTAGCCTTTAACAGCCGCCTGGTCAATGCGGATGTCATCTTTCCAGTTACCGATAACAGCAAGATCGGAACGGGCGATGGCTGCAACACAGTCGTTGGGGCAGCCGGAAAATTTGATTTTAAACTTATAGGGGAAAGCCGGGCGATGCAGCTCATCCTGATAGGTCATGGTAATATCATGGCAGGCAGCCTGGGTGTCATAGCAGCTCCACTCGCAGCGGGCCTTACCGAGGCAGCAGGAGGGGGTACGCAGGTTACCGCCGGAGCCGCCGAGGTCAACGCCAACATCATGGGTCAACTCATAGAAAATTTCTTCCAGCTCCTCGGTGAATGTTCCCAGGAGAACCATGTCACCGGTGGAACCGTGCATATTGGTCATACCGGAACCGCGCCTATCCCAAATTTCCATGATCTGGCGCAAAATTTTAGAGCTGTAGAATTTACTCGAGGGCTGGTTGACCCGAACGGTGTGGAAATGGGCAACACCGGGGAACTTTTCGGCAACGTCAGAATAACGGCCGACAATTCCACCGCCATATCCGAAAACACCGACGATACCGCCGTGTTTCCAATGGGTGATCTTATCCTCGTAGGAAAGCTCCAGCTGTCCGAGAATGTCCCAGCAGGCTTCATTTTTTTCAGCCTGCCTCTTGATGTCTTTGACAAAACTCGGCCAGGGACCACTTTCCAACTGATCCAACATAGGCGTATCATGCTTTGGCATCTTTGTTTCCTCCTTAACGGTCTATTGATCTTAAACAACCTTAAAATTAAGGTTCACCTTTAACCTCCCGTAACCAATCGTTTTTTCTTACGCAATGTATCCTATAAAACAGTTTCAAGTCCTGAGAAAAAACGATTGAATACTCATTCATTAAATGCCGGAACATATCGCTCTGCCAGCGCTTTGTCAACAAAAAATAACAAGAAACACACGCATTATTATTTTTTGTTCGAACCCTGACAATTCTATCCCCTTGCTGCCCCCATGATGGGTAAGCAGTCGGGGCTAAAATGCATTGTTTCAGGCTTAAAATTACTGAGAGGATTCGTCAGGCGGATTTGTCAAAACCTTTGGCTTTTCCATGCGAATTACAAAAATAAGAATGGATGGGATCACAAAAACGGTAAAGATGGTTGACACGGCTATTCCGCCGAGTATGACACTTCCAAGCCCCCGGTACAGCTCAGAACCCGAACCGGGGAAAACCACCAGCGGCAGCATGCCGAAAATTGAGGTGGCGGCACTCATATAGATGGGCCGCAGCCTGCTTCTGGTAGATTCCAGAACCGCCTCGCGGTACTCCATGCCATTATGCACATTATTCATTGCCTGGTGGACAATCAGTATGGCATTATTCACCACAACGCCGATCAGGATAACAAAGCCAAGCATGGTAAGAATATCCATGGGCTGCGGTTTAGATGATAGAACATTCAACAGGGTAAATCCCATAAAGCCACCGGCGCCGGCCAGCGGCACGGTGAGCATGATGATAAGCGGATAAATAAAATTACCGAAGAGCGAGGCCATAAGCAGATAGGAAATTAAAGCCGCCAGCAAAAAGTTCCATTTCAGAGCGTCCCTGGTCTGCACCAGTTTTTCCGCCGCACCACTCATTTTGACATCAATGCCCTTCAAAAGCCCCATGGATCGAACCGGAGAGATGATATCCTCCTCGATTTTTTCCATGGCCTCCTGTAGCGGCATCTCTTTTGGCGGGGTCACCTGCAGGGTAACGGTACGGTTTCGTTCCAGGTGGCGTATCCGGGTCATACCGGTTGTGCGGACAAGCTCCGCCAGGCTGGAAACCGGTACTACCTTGCCGCCGGGTGTCACCATGAGTGAGTTATAAAGCTCTTCCGGGGTACGGATGGATTCGTCGGCTGTTTTTAAAACCATATCAATGGTTTTTTTGCCTTCCTGTTTATATTCCCCCACCTTGCGGCCATCCATGAGAACGTCAAGGGCAACTCCGAGGTCCCTTGCCGTCATTTTATTAGCCTTCAGCCTGTCACGATGGGGCTCCAGCCTGACTTCAGGAAAGGTTATCTCAACAGAGGGCACCGGCCTGACGCCAAAACCCTTGAGTTCTTGGCGGGACATGCCAAACATGACCCCGGCGGCCTTAAAGAGCCCTTCAAGGTTACCGCCGCTGATATCCACGTCAATGGTGCGGCCGCCACCAATCCTGGTCTGGAAGATGCCCACCTGTTTGGCGACGCCGAACATATCCGGTATGGTAAAAATCCAGCTCTGGAACAATGGGGTCAGGTCTCCAGCTCGGTCCCAGTCAGTGGACATGGCACCGAAAATCATGAACGATTCGCGGCCCACATAGAACATGTTCAGAATGCCTGGAAATCCCTCATGCTCTTTTTGCATATGGGGTTCAGCCATCCGGAAGAGATGCTCGCCGATCTCTACCCTTTCTTCAAGAGACTGTCCCGGCGGTGGGATGAGAAAGCTTAAGACAAAGTTCCGGTTGCCAAGCGGCAGGTAATCTGTTTTGGGCATCAGTATAAATGCAGAACCTACAGCCAATACAATAAGCAGCAGCACCGTTGAAATCCGGGTTGCCCAGTTCTTCGTGGCAAAACCGACAAAAAACATAATGCCATCTGCCAGCCTGTTGCCCAGGCCGCCTATTATACCGGCCTTTTTCTTGTCTGCCTTAATCGCCGAAAACAGCTTGAATGAAAACATCGGGATAACAGTCATTGAAACAACAAGACTTAAGCTCACTGCCGCCACAACGGCAATCGCAATATCCCGGAAAAGCTGGCCGGCCTCTCCCTGCATAAAGACCACGGGCAGAAAAACTGCCACAGTGGTAAGGGTCGAGGCAATAATCGCTCCCCATACCTCACGGGTTCCATCATAGGCAGCCTGAAAGGGCTGTTTGCCTAAATGCCGGTGACGGTCAATATTTTCAATGACCACAATGGCATTGTCCACCAGCATACCAACCGCAAAGGCGATGCCGGCCAAGCTTACTACATTGAGGTTGCGGCCCATGGCCGCCATAAAGATAAAGGTGCCTATAATACTGGTCGGAATGGCCATTGCCACCACCAGAGTTGAGCGGATGGAACGGAGAAAGAGGAGCAGCACGCCAATGGCCAGCAGGCCGCCGAACAGGATATTCATCTGGATTAGGTCTATGGCGCCCCTTATATAACGCCGCTGGTCATAGACCCACTGAAATTTAATATTCTCCGGTTTGAGTTTTTCTGCGTTTAACCAGGTAACCCGCTCCTGGACCCGGTCCGTCATCTCCAGGATATTGACGCCCGGCTCCGGCTTGATACCGCAGGCAATGCCGCCCGCACCGTTATGGATGACCAGGCCGGTGCGCTTGGCAAAACCCGGCCTTACGATAGCCACATCAGAAAGCAGAATACGCTGCTGCCCGGTGGACTTCAGTACCAGCCTGCCAATATCTTCCACCGACGAAAACTCGCCTATTGTCCGTATCCTGTAGTCACGACGGCCCACCCCCAAACTGCCGGCTGAAACATTGACATTTTCCGCCTGCAGGGCCGCAATCACATCATTGATTGTCAGGCTGTAGGCGGCAAGCAGCTCCGGCTGGATAATAACATGCATCTCATCCTCAATGCCGCCCGGTACGAACAGGTCCGCCACGCCTTCAACCCTCTCAAGATGCTGGCGGATCTCGTTTTCAAAAAATGTGCGGTATGTTTCTACCGGCCGGTCATTACCGGGCAGGGTTTTTAATATTATCCAGATAACCGGCGAGGTGGCGGCACCGGTAGCACTGATCACCGGCCGGTCAACATCATCAGGGTAGGAAGGCACCTCGTTCATCTTGTTGGAGACCCTGAGCAGGGCCTCATCCAGGTCGGTATCCAGAGAAAAACGCAGGGTCACCTCACCGCGGCCGTTCCGCGAGTCGCTCTCCATTTCAACAAGCCCGGGAATGCCCTTTAAAACATTTTCCTGCTCTTCAATAATTTCCCGTTCTATTTCGTAGGGTGTCGCCCCACGCCAGGTAGTTCTGACAGTGATAATAGGCTCTTCCACGGAAGGGCTCAACTGATAGGGCAGTTTGTAAAGACTGATAATCCCGAACATCACCACCAGAATGATGCCGACGATAATCGTGACCGGTTTTTTTATGGAGAAACTGACTATATCCACAACAGAATCAATTTTAAGTTTTAAGTTTTAAGTTTTGAATTAAATTTAAAATTCAGAATTTAGAATTATCAGCATACTAAACTGCTGATGATTATCGGGTAACGAAACAACCCGATGATTGTCAGACACAAAATTAAAATCTATTATTTGATAACCAGCTGCTCACCACCAAACAGTCTTTCGTTGCCCTTTACCACCACCTGCTGCCCTGCTTCAAGCCCCTCACCGGCGACCCCGACCGAGAGCCCGCTATATCCCTGCACTGCCACCTCCACCATCTTGGCTTTGCCCTCTTCCACAACAAAAACTACATTCTTGCCAAACTTAACCACCAGCGCATCTCTTGGCATCAACAGGCTCTCCTGGCGGCTGCCAGTCGGCAGCAGAGCACGTGCCTCCATGCCTTCAACCAGGCCGTTGGGGTTTTTAAAACGAATTTTGACGCTGAAGGTCCTGGTGGCAACATCACCTTTAGGCACAAAAAAGACAAATTTTCCAGTCAGATTGAGACCACCGACAGTAATTTCAACTTCCCGGCCGGACTGCAGGTATTGCAGCATCTCAGACGGCACATCAACAATTACATCAACTTCGCTGTCATCAGCAATGACTGCAACAATGCCCCCGATCTTAACCCATTCCCCTTTTTCAACGCTCTTTTCCATAATAATGCCGTTGAACGGTGCCTTGATATTCTTTTTTTCCTTTTCCAAAAGCAGCCGGTCCAAAGAGGCCTTCAGGGCAAGAGCCCGATTTCTTAATCTTTTGCTTTTGAAAAAATATTCATCATAGGCGGATTCTGAGACCGACCCCTCCTTTAAAAGCGGCTCCCTTCTTTGCAGTTCTTTTTCTGCCTCCTCCAGTTCAACCAGTACCTGCTCATGGTCTGCCCGGGTACCGCTTATTACCGTATCCAGAATGTCAGAATTCAAACCGACCAAAGGACTGTTGCTTTTCACATGGTGCCCTTCCTCAATTTTCACATCTTCAACAACTCCCTCTACTTCGGAGGCAACCCTTGATTTCCTGACATAATTAACAGAACCGACATACGCAAACATCGGCTCGGCTTCGCCTTTTTTTACTTCTGCAACCTCAACCAGTGAGGGCGGATTGGCCGATTTTTCTTTTTCAGCTGCCAGGCATGTACCGGTTAACAGCAAAGCCATCATCAGGGGAAACAGGAAGAGTCTGGAAATGATTCTCATAGCAGTGGGGCTCCAAAAATGGGTGGCCTTTTATTGTAATTTTTTCCTTGCAAAATTATTAGATTTAATTTGCAAAACTTTAGATGTGGATAATTACACCAAGTACAGCATGCATCCTTTTGCACTCCTGTTATTCGCTTGGTAAAATACGTAAAAATACCAGCGTTTTTGCTTTTAAACCAATACCCGTAGCAAGTCAAAAAAAATGAACAGGGTTGCCCTTTTCAGGCCTAAGCAAATCTGGCGGGGAAAAAGTTGTTTTTTTCGCGTTCTGTTTCTTCTTGGGACGTATTTTGCCATGGGAGCCACGAAAAACTATATTTTTCTTCGTCTTTTTATCTCCCCTGCCCATGGCATCATGGACCTCCTCAGCTCCTCTTGTTTTGTCAATAAATCCCTGGCTGAATTATTAACTGCCAGACTCCATACTCAATCCTCTTGAAAAAAACCTGCTGCCTCAAGCATAACCCAACTTTCCGGATGTTGTTTTCTGTTTTTTTCACCAATCTGACGCAAAATATTAAAGTGTTCAAGAAACCTGTTGGCAAGAACTTTACCAAGCTGCACCCCTTCCTGATCAAAAGAATTGATATTCCAGATAAAGCCCTGGAAGACAATCTTCGCTTCATAGAGTGCCAGCAAACCACCCATTGAATAAGGCGTCAGTTTGTCAGACAGCAGCACTGAACTTGGCCTGTTGCCGCTAAAAAAACGATTGGGATTATCATCCTTCCTGCCTGTTGCAAGTGCAAGCGACTGGGCCAGTAGATTGGCAACCAGCTTTTCCTGTGAAGTTGTTCCTTTGAGCAGCAGATCCTCCCCATACTGACTTTGCCTGAACCCGATGAATTCTGCCGGGACAACGGTTGTGCCCTGGTGCAGAAGCTGATAGAAGGCATGCTGGCCATTGGTCCCGGGCTCGCCCCATACTATGGGCCCTGTAACACCGGATACTTTCTCGCCGTTTCTGGTCACGGACTTGCCGTTGCTTTCCATATCGCACTGCTGGAGATGGGCAGGAAAACGGAGCAGGGCCTGGCTGTATGGCAGGACGGCAACCGTCCCATGTCCAAGAAAATTATGGTTCCATATTCCCAGCAATGCCAGGAGCAAAGCTGGATTCTTTCTAATATCTTTCTCTTCGGCAGCCTTGTCCATGTCATTGGCGCCCCGCAAAATCTCTATTAAGGCATCATAGCCGAGCCCAAAACCAAGCATCACGGCCCCTACCATGGACGTGGCACTGTAGCGCCCCCCGATATAATCATACATATAAAAGGACCGCAGATATTTCTCCGGGTTGTCCATGGGGCTGGATTGACCGGTGATGGCTACAAAGTGCTTTTTGGGGTTCAGGCCTGCCTCTACATAAGCAACCCGGACAATCTCCTCGTTGGTGAGAGTCTCCAGCGTTGACCCGCTTTTTGACACAACCCCAACCAGGGTTCTGGAAAGATCAAGTTTTTTTAAGACTGCTGCTGCATCGTCAGGGTCTACATTGGAAATGAAATGAACCCTTCTGCTTTTAAGCAAATATGCGGAAAGGGCTTGATAAATGGCACGCGGGCCCAGGTCAGAACCGCCGATGCCGATATTGACATAGTCTGTATAGGACTCTCCCTGTTCATTGACCAGCTCGCCCTTGTCCAGCTCTGCCAGGAACGCCTTGAGCTTTTCCAGTTGTTCCTTTGCCTGTCCGGTTGCCTCAACATGGCACGGGGTTTCATTGAAGATATCCCGGCAGGCTGTATGGAGAACCTGCCGTTCTT
Organism: Thermodesulfobacteriota bacterium; assembly: GCA_039714455.1. Lineage (GTDB taxonomy): Bacteria > Desulfobacterota > Desulfobulbia > Desulfobulbales > BM004 > BM004. Next base: position 89 of record JBDLJI010000104.1, on the reverse strand, counting down.
CGCTCTCATGACCGTCAATTCTGTTCATTACAGCTCCACCCTTCATTGCATGGAACTGGTCTAAAGCACCACTCTGGTCAGCCAGCTGC
>JBDLJI010000103.1:0-7358 GCA_039714455.1 Thermodesulfobacteriota bacterium | reverse complement strand
GTCGCATTATATCCCGTGAGTTTTTTTTACAGAAACAATTAGCCTACGAACCAGTTACAGGAATGTTTAATGGGTTCCATCTGTATGACACACTTGCAGGGTTGTTGTCGGATGAGCAACATGTTCATTTCAAAAGAAATAAAAAAGATATTATCGAGTCGGTTTTAAAAAATGTATCCCTGTTTCTGATAGAAATTCACCCGCGGGCGAATAATGCTGAAAAGGCTCTGAGTTATATCGTCAGGGCCGGTTATTATTTGGAGTCGTTTCTTGGGCAGGATGTATTGCACCATATGGGTAATGGTGTTTTCGGGTTTATTGGACATCATTTAGATGAGGACCGGGCCAAGATATTAGGGGAAAATATTTTAAGCTGGTTCAGGAGGGAGGGATTTAGCCGTATTCATATCGGTATAAGCACTATAGAAGGAAGGGCAGGCGCAACAGGCTTAAATGCGTACCGTGAAGGATCTGTTTGTGATAAATTGTTGGAACAGACATGGATAGCGCTAGGTAAAGCCAACCGGAGGGGGCCATTTGCCCTTTGTACCTTTAACTCTATCAGCAACCCAGAATCACATCCGCTCAAGAAAATAAAACCTGCTGTAATGGCAAGGTTCAGAAAACTCTGGGCTGATTATGACAGGTTCGCAATTTTACTCATAAGTCAGGATAGGCAACTTCCCGAGAAGGCTTTCCCAAAGCGTTTATTGGCTTTGATAGAGGCTGGAGCAGAGACTGTACAAATTAATGAAAGTGAAATTTTCGTATTTTTAGCAGACGCAGATGCCAAGAAAGCTAAATCCTGGACCCGTAAATTTAAGAAAAAGTTAACAATTGACCGTGGTACTACTTATTCAATTGGTATTGCATGTTTTCCCTGTGTTGATTTCAACAAATCCGCTATTCCACAAAATGGACGCAAGGCTTTGTTGCACACAGGATTTTTCGGCCCTGATACAGTGACTGTCTTTGATGGAGTAAGCCAGAATGTCAGCGGTGATATATATTATGGCGAAGGAGACCTGGTGCGGGCGGTTAAAGAATACAAAAAGGGTTTGGAGATAGAGCCGAGCAACAGCAACCTGCTTAATAGTCTCGGGGAAGCATATGCCCGGATGAATAAACCCAGGAAAGCCAGGCCGTTTTTTAAAAAAATTTTACGTTCAGATCCCAAACATTATATGGGACTGTTTAATCTTGGCATCACCTATCTGACTACTGGAGAAGACGAACAGGCTATAAGATATTTTGAAAAAACCCTGTCAGTCTCCAAACGTGAACGTGAAACAGGTCAGCCAAATGATTTACTCCTGCAACTGAGTAAACTCTACTGCCGCAGTGGTAGATATAACAAGACTGTTGCCCTACTTGAAAAAGAAAAGATAATGGCTGAAGAGAACAGCAAAACTCCAAGCCGGGATGCATTATTGCGATATCTCGGTGAGGCGTATTTTGCTAAGAGAAAAAATAACGAGGCTATTATGGTCTTGCAGCGAGCCGTCCGGTATAATCCCCATGATGCATATTCATTAAGTATGCTGGGGGAATTATATGCTCTACAAAATCAGGGTGATGAAATTGCATTGTCATTTTGTAAGCAGGCTGTCAATATTGATGACAGTCACTGGCAACATTGGTATCGTCTTGCGAGGGTAAGATATAAGATGGAACAATATGAATCTGCACTTGAGGCCTTGAAAGAATGTTTACGTCGTGAACGGAGAAGTGTGGAGGCTATGAATCTTACCGGTCAAATATATGACAAACTGGGGACAAGATCGAAGGCGAAAGGAATGTTTCAGAAAGTCTTGAAAATAGTACCGGGGCACAAAGCTGCAACAGCGGCCCTGAATAAGATGAAAGTAAATTAATAGAAGAGGTGGAAATTGACACACAGGCGTTCAGATAACAGTGAATATGAAGATACCAGCAGGCGCACAACTGATCTGCAGCATCAGTATTGGCTCGATTATTTTAATGCAGGCGATTCCTGGCGGCTTTTCAGGATTATGGCGGAATTTGTGGAAGGCTTTGACACCCTGGCCGGGATAAAAGACCCGGCCGTGTCATTTTTCGGTTCTGCACGTACTGGTCCTGAGGATCCTTATTATGAACTGACAGCACAGATTGCCGCTGAGTTGGCCAATCAGGGCTATACAGTAATTACCGGCGGTGGGCCGGGAATTATGGAAGCTGCAAATAAGGGTGCCGCCGAGGCAGGCGGCAATTCAGTTGGTCTGAATATAAACCTTCCCTTAGAACAGGCTCCTAACATCTTTACCAACCTGCCTTTAAGTTTTAAGTATTTTTTTGTGCGCAAGGTAATGTTTATCAAGTATGCCCTGGCATTTATATGTATGCCTGGTGGTTATGGCACTTTGGATGAGGTGTTTGAGGCACTGACTTTGATCCAGACGAAAAGAATAAAACCTTTTCCGGTAATATTGGTTGGTACTGAATACTGGTCTGGTCTTCTTGATTGGATCAAGGAAAGAATGTTGGCAACAAATAAAGTGGACAACGACGATATGATGATATTTAATGTAATGGATGACCCGACGGAAATCGTGTCGTACATCAAAAAAACAGTTGTTCTCTAATACTTTTTTAAATTTTTTGAGTGTTGCTGGTCCTATAAGATATTAAATTTCTTTTTTTAGTTGTTACATGAATTGCTGAACTCATATGTTTTTTGTATATTCTAAATCAGAAAATTTTAAGTTTAATTGTTCACCAAACAATATTCAAAGGAGATTTTAGATGGCGCAAATTGATGCCTTTTTCAAGCTTATGAATGAGCAGGGAGCCTCCGACCTCCATATGATGGCTGGTATGCCGCCAATTCTGAGGATCAGGGGGGAGATGGAACCTGTCAAGTATAAGGCCATGGGTAACGAAGCCTTGAAGACCATGCTCTATGAGATATGTCCTGAAGAAAAAATTAAGGTCTTTGAAGAGACAGGCGATATGGATTTCGGGTATGAAATACCAAACCTTGCCAGGTATCGGTGCAATTATTTTGAACAGAAGAATGGTGTCGGGGCAGTATTTCGTGAAATACCCAGTAAAATTCTGACCTGCGACCAGCTTTTGCTGCCAAGTGTAGTCGGCAAACTTTCACAATTGCCCAAAGGTATGGTTGTTGTAACCGGTCCGACAGGCAGCGGTAAGTCAACCACTCTGGCTGCCATTGTTGATGAGGCTAACAGGACACGTAAGCATCATATTCTCACAATCGAGGATCCCATAGAGTTTGTTCATGTCCCACAGAAGGCCATCATAAATCACAGGGAAGTGGGCACACATACCAGAAGTTTTGCCGCAGCGTTACGCGGTGCATTGCGTGAAGACCCGGATATTATCCTGGTGGGCGAGATGCGTGATCTCGAAACAGTAGCACTTTCCATGGAAGCGGCCATGACCGGTCACCTGGTATGTGCCACCCTCCATACCTTGAATGCTTCAAAAACTGTGGACCGTATGATAGAGATTTTTCCAGCATCCCAGCAGGAACAGGTTCGTTCGACTTTGGCCGATGCTTTGCGCGCTGTGCTTTCGCAAACTCTTTTTAAACGACGTGATATTAGGGGAAGGGTGGCAGCATTGGAGATACTCATTTGTACGGCAGCTGTGCGTAACCTGATCAGGGAGGCAAAAACCTTCCAGATACCTTCAGCCATGCAGACTGGTAAAAAATACGGTATGCAGACCCTGGATGATGCCATTATGGATCTTCTGAAAAAGACATGGATCAGTGCTGAAGATGCCTATATGTATTCTACGGAAAAAGCGAAATTTGTCGGATTTTTGAAAAAGCCACCAATTGATTTTACCGAAGTATAGAACATTTCTAAAGCAGGTATCAGTTAATCTGATACCTGCTCATAACTAATTTTTTGTCTTTTTCAGTAAATGTCAGAGTGCCATCCCTGCCGGTGGTCAAAATTTGTATTCCTTTTTGCTGCAGATCAAAGATGGATTTGTCAGGAAAATTGAATGGATTGTTTCGACCTGCAGAAATAGTTATATATTTCGGAGCAACTGTTTCAATAAAATCCGGGCTCATTGATGACCTGCTGCCATGATGCGGCGCCAAAAGTATATCCGCCTGTATGTTTCTTCTTTCAAATACCAGGGTATTTGCCATTGTAGCACTGATGTCTGCCGGGAAGAGGAATGAATTGTCTGCAGTTTCGAGCCTGAGCACTATACTCATGTCATTTGTATTAGGTCTCTGGGTTGGAAAAGACAGAGTTCTATTTGAAGAATATTCAGCCGGGTTGCCATTATAAACACATAGAAGGCGTGTTTTGCCACTCTGAAATAATGTCTCATCTGTTGTGGGAATCTTGATTGCGATGTTCAGCTTGTTGGCCAGGTTAAGAAGTTCCTGGTATTCCGGCTCATGACCGGTCGTACCATTTACCCATAATTCTTTGGGATGAAAATGGGTTAATATAAATGGTAGGCCATTGTAGTGGTCTGCGTGGGGATGACTGATAATAACAGCATCAAGATGGCTGAGTTGTTTATTCCAGAGAAAAGGTCCTATTACCCTTTCACCAATATTGAAATTGTCGCTCGCTGCTCCTCCACCGTCAACTAAAATATTTTTATTGTAGGGTAATTGCAAGACAACTGCGGATCCATGACCAACATCAAGGATAGAAACTGAAGTTGATGTGGAGAACTGAGTGGAAATTTTAGAGATCGCGGGAGTTGCCAGAAGACAGAAAAAAGAGAATAGAGCAATTAGAATCGAAAAACGTTTGCGGGATGTCTGCAGGTGAAACGTCAATATAATGCTAAAAATTAAAATATAGAAGAGAGTAATTTCCATTATTGATGGAGTTGGAAGCCGTAGTGAGGCAAAAGGCAGTGCTGCAAAGAAAGTACAAATTTTTTCGGAAAGAATTAGGCCGAAACTGCCTGCTGTTAAAAGAATCCCGGCCATAGTCGGTGCCAAAGGGATAAAAAAACTGGCAATAATTCCAACAACAAGAGACCAGAAACATATGAGAGGCTCTACTAATAAATTGGAAAATGGGGCAACCATCGAGATCCTGTTAAAGTGAAAAAGGAGCAGGGGAAAAGTTCCGAGCATAGCTGCTGATGTTAGTGCAATTGCAGCAAAAAGCCATTTAAGAAATTTTGTTGGGAATGCAAGTTTTGTTTGAGTAATAGACAATTTTGAAACTCGATCGACTTTTGTGATGCCTGACAAAGAACCAAGTGGATTTTGGAAGAGGAAGTGGAAGAGCAAAGGGTAAATAAGGGCTATGGATATAACTGCACTGAAGGAAAGTTGGAAAGAGGCGGTGAAGATTGCTGTTGGTTTCCATGCCAGGATCAGAAGTGCGGCAAGGAGAATGTGATTCATAAGGTTTCCAGGTCGATCGAAAATGATTGCGAAAATGAATACTGTCGTCATGAGAAGGGCGCGAAGCACCGGGATGTTGAAACCTGCAATAAGGGCATAAATAATCAATGGAAGGAGAGCAATGGTGACAGCAATCTTACGTACATTTGTATGGAGCAGGAGCCATCTTGAGCGTTTAAGCAGCCAGGTCAAGACAGCTATAGTGATAATAGCCAGGAGTCCCATATGCATTCCAGAGATTGCCAGAATATGAATACAGCCGGCATTGATAAAACTCTCAAGCACAGAAGGTGGTATATCGCTTCGGTCGCCGATCAGGATAGCTTTATATAAGCCCCTTGCAGGTTGTGTAAGAGTTTTGTCGAGAAAGTTGGCAATGTGATGACGTATACGTTCTGGAAAATAGAGCAACGAGGCAATTTCAAAAAGATGGGCTGGAGATTCGACTGTCTGGACCTTTATAATATTACTGGGAGAATCTATCCATCCCTTGAGAAATATTGATTGGTTTGCAAGATGTTTTTTATAGTTAAAGGAACCGGGAGTGGAAAATGTGTTCACCTGGGATATCTTTGTTTTGACAAGAAAATGGTCACCCGGCTTCAGTTCATCAGGAATCAATCCTTTCAGAGTCAGCAGTATAAGGCCTGATGTTTTTTTGTGTTTTTTTGCCTCATGTTTCAAGGCTGAAGTCTGGTGGAAAGATTTTACCTGTATCAGGAGTCGGGTCTTGGTGCCTGACGGCGAGCTGACAACTGCTGGATGTTCTGCCAAAACACCGTAGAGACTTGCAGTTTGCTGCTCTTTGATTTGATTAAAAATGTGATGTGGGTTTGCAGGTGGGGTTAAGTGTGCCTGGACATGGTGGTGCCCTATAAGAAAAAAAAGAAGGCCAAGAAGGGAATAGAAAATAAAGCAATGCCATTCTGCTTTAAATTTATAGAAAATAAAAATTAGAAAAAATAACAGGAATATAACATACAGCAAAAAATGGTCCCTTAGTATTAAGGGTTCTGTCCAGCAAATACCTGCAGCAAAGAAGACGACTGCGGTGATAAGTCCTGGGGAAAGGGAAAGTAGCTGATGCTGGCGGAATGGGAGCTTTTGCATTGGGAATTTTTATTATATGTCAGCAGGTAAGCAATCTCCCTTGTAAAATGATCTGTTTTTGTATTCATATATTAGGCTACAGGGACTGTAATGCCAGATCAACACCAATTGGATGGCAGGAAAGTACTAGGTTGTAAATGTTGACTTTGTGTTTGTAGAGTTAGTTCATAAAATTTTGTTCAGGCGTTTTCTCATGAAAATGGTAGGATAAGGTGTCCGGTAAAAACCTTGAACTGAATGGCCGAAATCTCAATTCACGGGGATAGTTATGCGAACTGATCTTTTGTTATATGTAACTCTTTTAATCTTTTTATTATCAGGCAGTTTATGTCAATCTGAAGAGTTGATCTGTCTTACAGACCTCGGCACACTGGGTGGAAATAACAGTTTGGCTAATGGGATAAACGATGCTGGCCAGATAATAGGTTGGTCACACACATTAGATGGAGAATCGCACGCTTTCCTATGGGAAAACGTTACTGATGGGATGCAGGACCTCGACACACTGGGTGGAAGTGACAGTTTTGCTTACGGGATAAACGAAGCTGGCCAGATAGTAGGCGCGTCAAGCATATTAATGACAAGTGATGAATTTCATGCTGTCCTATGGGAAAATGGCGAAAGCGCCCCGAAGAACCTCGGCACACTGGGTGGGGGTGAAAGTGAGGCTTTTGGGATAAACGATGCTGGCCAGATAGTAGGCGCGTCAAACATATCAGTTGATGAATTTCATGCTGTTCTATGGGAAAATGGCGAAAGCGCCCCGGAGGACCTCGGCACACTGGAAAGCGGAATAAAGAGTGTAGCTCTTTGGATAAACAATGCTGGCCAGATAGTTGGTTGGTCAGACATCACACCAGATGAT
>JBDLJI010000102.1:0-7395 GCA_039714455.1 Thermodesulfobacteriota bacterium | reverse complement strand
TGCTGTAAAAATATGCTGAACTGTCCGCGCAAGGCAAGCCGAGACATCCGTATAGCTTGCAGTGTAAGACGTTTAGTTTATACCCTGTCTTTAAGGGTGTTTATGCCCTGTTTTTTAAGGGTGCATACTAAAGTATAGCTCAACCTCCTTACACTTTGTCTATCCGGCGTCTCGGCTTGTGAGAAACCCGGGCTAAATGCTCTTTTTAGCCATAACCATTTGAATTTATAGAGAAAACATTAAATATTAGTATAGTTTAAGCTTGACTTCCTGCCAGTAAAGGGATATTTAAGGTATTTCCTGAACAGGAGAAAGACTCAAAGACAGCGGCAATACTTGAGCTGACCTCATAACATAACAGGATTATCAAACAATTCCGGCTTTTCTGCTCCATCACTCCAATTGCCTATGCATTTCACCTCAATCGCACATGTACTGGGACTTTTATTAATAGTTACCGGCAGTTCCATGTTTGTGCCAGCCATCTGCTCCGTTTATTACGGCGAGAATGACCTGTGGCCCATCATCCAAGCAGCGCTGATCACCATCGGTATCGGTCTGCCCTGCCGGTGGTTTTTCCGCGGCGAGCAAGAATTGAATATAAAAGACGGTATTTTTATCGCTGTCTTCGGGTGGATACTGGTATCGGCATTGTCGGGGCTGCCCTTCATGTTCCATGGGGCGATCCCCTCCTTTACCGATGCCTTTTTTGAAATGATGTCCGGCTATACCACCACCGGCGCCACCATCCTCACCGATATCGAGTCGGTCCCCCACGGGTTGCTGTTCTGGCGCAGCGAGACCCATTTTCTGGGCGGCATGGGCTTTCTGACCCTGACCATTATCTTTTTACCGAAAGGCATGGGTGGCCTGCGTCTGTTCCGGGCCGAATCCAGCCCCGGCCAGGTGATCACCAAGGAAAAATTCATGGCCCGCAACAAGGACACCATGATCATGCTGTGGCTGATCTACACTGGTCTCAACGTACTGCAGATCATCATGCTGTGGCTGGGCAACATGCCGATGTTTGACGCCATATGCACCGCCTTCGGTACAGTGTCCACCTCTGGGTATTCGCCCAAAAACTCCAGCATCGGCCATTATGACAGCGCTTATATTGACTGGGTCGTCACCCTGTTCATGTTCCTCGGCGGCATGACATTTATTCTTTTTTACCAGATGATGCGGGGCGATTGGAAGTCACTGAAGATAAACACCGAATTCCGCTGGTATGTGGGCTTTATCCTCTTTTTCTGCGGCGTTACATCACTCATCCTGTGGCAGAATAACACCTATGGAGCTATGGATTCGCTGCGCTACGGCACCTTCCAGGTCATGTCTCTACTAACCACCACCGGTTTCGGAACTGCTGACTATGAGCTGTGGCCCCAGGCTGCCCAGATGTTTCTCTACGCTGTTTGCTTTATCGGCGCCTGCGCCGGCTCGACCACCAGCGGCATCAAGGTGGTCCATTACGTGATCATCTGCAAGTATATGTATGGTTCGATCCGCAAGATCTTTTTTCAGCCCATGGCGATTGTGTCTGTGCGACTCAACCAGCGACCGGTGGACCAGTCGATCATCGACCTGGCCATCTGCTATTTTATTGTCAATATCTTCATGGTGCTGCTGGGCGGCTGCTTCATGGTACTGGTTGATTCCATGGACTATGTCACTGCCATGAGTTCGGTGATTGCCGCCCTGATGAACATCGGCCCCGGCTTCGGGGACGTGGGGCCGTCAGAGAACTACGCCTTTATCTCTGATACCGGGAAATGGTTCCTGGCCTGGAATATGATGGTCGGCAGGCTGGAGATGTTCTCGGCCCTTGTGGTTTTCTACCCGTCGTTCTGGAAAAAATAGGCGTGCGATGGTAAATGTATCTGAAAGTCATAAATCAATAACTTAAAGGGAATACAATCATTCGCCATGTTTGGAAGAAAAGCCACATCAAAACAGGAAAACATCCTTATCCTCGGCCTCGGCGGCATGGGTTTTTATCTCGCCAAGCGGCTGCAGCATGAGGGATACTCGGTTACCGCCATAGAGCCGGACCCCAAACTCGTCAATTATGCCGACTCCAACCTGGATGCCCGCTTTATCACCGGCTCCGCCCTGAGCATCGAGCGCTGGAGGGAGGCCAATGCCGAAAAGATGGACTATATGATCGCCGTGACCAACAAAGACGCATTGAACATGATGGGTGCCAGGATCGCCGACAGTTTCGGTATACCGCAGAAGATCTGCAGGTTACGAAACCAGGAGTTTGGCAAGGAAGACTCCTTATTAAGCGCCGAGGATCTCAAGATCGACCTGTTTATTTCTCCGGAAGAGCTGGTTGCCAAGGAGATTGTCCGGCTGATCAAACGGACGGCCGGCAACGAGATCATCGATGTGGCCATGGGCCAGGTGCAGGTAATGGCCACCCGCATCAGTGCTGAATCGCCCCTGGCCAATAAAAATCTCATAGAAATCGCCCAGATACATGATGAATTCCCGTTTCGGGTAGTGGCCATTGCCCGTGGGATCAGGACCATCATTCCCGGCGGCAAGGACAGGATCCTGCCCCAGGACCAGGTACTTATCATGGCGGGCCGCGAAGACCTGCCACGGCTGCTGGAACTGACCGGCGTCAAACTGCAGCGCCGCTTCCGGGTAATGATTCTGGGCGGCGGCATGGTAGGCAGCCGGGTTGCCGATCTGCTGGGTAAAACAATGCGGGTCAAGCTGATCGAAAGGGATGAAAAGCGGGCCGAAGAATTATCCGATAAGCTTGTAGATACCGAGGTGCTCCTCGGCGACGGCTCGGACAAGGAAGTACTGCTGGCAGCCGGGCTGCTGGATATAGATACCTTTATCGCCGCCACCGGCGAAAATGAGACCAATATCATGAGCTGTCTGTTGGCCAAACACCTGATGAGCGAACAGGAAGAGAAAGAGCAGATAAAAACCCACCGGAAAACAATCTCCCTGGTCACCAAGGAGGATTACCAGGTCCTTGCCACTACCAGCGGCTCGGATATCGCCCTGAACAAAAAAGTACTGGCCGGCAACGAGATCCTCACCTTTATCCGGCGCAGCGAACTGCTTTCCGTGTCGCATCTGCATGGTTTTGACGCCGAGGTAGTGGACCTGGTGGCGCCGCCCGGCTCCCCCATTACAAAGAAGCCCCTGGCCCAGCTTCAATCTACCATTGCAGGAAAAATTATCATCGGCTCTGTGTCTCGAGATGATAAGTGGGAGGCGGCGGTGGGTGATACCCAGGTCCAGGAGGGGGAAAGGGTTATCGTGATCTGCGGTTCCCAACACTTCAAGGAGTTACGGGAGTTGTTCCTATTTTAGAGTATAAAGGCGAGCATAAAAGGCCCTGTCTGCTTAGGCATCGGGGGTCCCGCGTAGCATTATACTACAGCAAAACACTCTCTTTCTTTCATCCTGAACCTTCCTGACTCGCTTGGCTCCGCTACTTTTCCCAGATTATCAATTTGACATAATGGTACCAAAGTAGTACTATGGTATTATGCCCAGAAAAATTCGTCAGTTAATAAAAGACCTTGAAAAAGCAGGCTTTGTCAACCGTGGCGGGAAAGGAAATCATCGCAACTTTTTGCATGTCAAGGGCGTTGCCCTCACTATTTCCGGCAAGCTTGGTGATGATGCAAAACCATACCAGGAAAAATTAGTCAGTCAAAAGATCGGGGAGGCCAGGTCATGAAAGAGCGTGATCGTTATTTAAAAATTGTTGAGTGGTCTGAAGAAGACAAATGCTATGTAGGGTCAGTCCCAAGCTGGATTGGCACTTGTTGCCATGGTGATAATGAAGAAAAAGTATACCATGAACTCTGTCAAATAGTTGATGAGTGGATAGAAATTTATCAAAAAGACGGGAAGCCATTACCACCGGAAACAGTTGGCAAAAAGTATTCAGGAAAATTCCAACTCCGGGCTGGCAGTGAACTTCATCATGCCCTTGCCATAAAGGCATTACAGGCAGGGGAAAGCTTAAACAATTTTTGTGTAAAAGTTCTGAAACAGTCGGTGACTTCCGGGGCTTCAAAGGGTTAAACAATCGCTGCACTTGGCCGGAAGAGGTACGGTCAATTCCACAATAATTCCGGGACTGGCAAGTAAACTCAACCGTTAGATGGTATCCCCATGAAGAAGTTACTCCCTATAGTTGCTATCTTAGTAGCCTTCTATATCGGATGGAGTCAGCTCGACCATCGAAACTATTTTGCGGGCCTTGCGGGTCAAAACGATACGGTTTTTGCCAGCGCCTTCGAAAAAGGCAAAAGTGGTATTCAGGTGGAAGGGAACGGCATCGTCATCAAAGTCTTGCCTGATGACAATGACGGGAGTCGCCATCAGCGCTTTATTTTGAGACTCGATTCCGGCCAGACCTTACTTATTGCCCACAACATTGACATTGCTCCCAGAATTTCTTCCCTCAGAAAAGGAGATGCCGTCTCGTTCTATGGAGTATACGAGTGGAACTCAAAAGGAGGCGTCATTCATTGGACGCATCATGATCCAAGCGGCCGTCATGTGGCGGGCGGGCTGCAGCACAATGGCAAAACGTACCAATAGCCATCTAACAAGGTACTTCATAAGGAAATACCCCCTCAACCATGAAGGCACGAAGAGTAATCGTAATAGGCGGCGGCCCGGCAGGGCTTATGGCTGCGGGACAGGCAGCTGAAGCAGGAGCGGAAACATTTCTGCTTGAAAAAATGAAACGGACCGGGCTCAAACTCTGCATTACAGGAAAGGGGCGCTGCAACATCACAAATATCGCCGAGATATCAGACTTTATTTCCCATTTCGGCAAAACCGGCCCTTTTCTTCGGCAGGCCTTTGCCCGGTTCTTCAATACCGATCTCATGGAATTCCTTAATGGGCTGGGCCTGGAACTTGTAACTGAAAGAGGCGGCCGTGTTTTTCCTGCAAGCGGCAAAGCACCGGATGTCCAGAAAGTTCTTCTGCAATGGAATAAAAGGTCCAAGGTCCGGATCAAAAACTCCACGACCGTTGATAAAATACTGATACATAATAAACGCATCACCGGTGTTGTTTCCCAAGGCAGGGAAATCCCCTGTGATGCCGTTATACTTGCCACGGGCGGAGCATCCTATCCGGCTACCGGTTCCACCGGAGACGGCTACCGCCTTTGTGAATCCGCAGGGCATACGGTAATCCCGATCCGCCAGGCCCTTGTGCCGCTTGTAACCTCCGGCGGTGCAGCAAAAAGAATGGCCGAGCTCAATCTTCGCAATATCAACGTCCGCATGCTCATTAACGGCCGGAAAAAAAGGGAACAATTCGGTGAGCTGGTATTTACCGAATTCGGAGTGACCGGCCCGACAATTCTCACCCTGAGCGGTGAAGCAGTGGACAGCTTGCGCAGCGGGGCCAAAGTTACCCTTTCCATTGACCTCAAACCTGCCCTTGATGAAAAAAAACTCGACGCCCGTCTGCAGCGCGACATTGCTTCACGGGGCAGGGAGCAGATCAGCAGCCTTCTGCGGGGGCTTTTAGCCCGCGAGATGGTGCCTGTCTGTCTCGATCTTATAGGCATACCTGCCGATTACCCTGTCTGCAATATCTCTGCAAAGGAGCGCAGGCTGCTCAGGACCTGGCTCAAGGATTTCCGGCTGGAGGTTGTCGGATACAGGCCGTTTGCCGAGGCAATTATTACGGCCGGGGGAATAGATACCCGGGAGATTGACCCCAGGAGCATGGAATCCAGGAAAATAAAAGGACTCTTCATTGCAGGAGAACTGCTGGATATTCAGGCTGACACCGGGGGATACAATCTGCAGGCGGCATTCTCAACCGGCTGGCTCGCAGGACGGAGCGCTGCGCAAATAACTAGCTGAGACTGTTTAAATATTGCAAAAACAAGGTCACTGTCAACCTAGTTGACATTACCACGATCATTGTCAACGTAAGCAACCCGGTCGCTACTATTACCGCCGGGTAAATCATGGCCGCGTTTCAGGGCCAGGAATTCTTCTGATCCCACCTCTACTCCTAAACTTTTAGCCAGTACATCCCACCCTTTACCCTTGTTGCACCTGTATTTCTTAACGGCCGCTACTCCTTGTTCTTTGGATAATCCTTTGAGAATTCCCTGCATTTCACCAAACCTCAGCATGATATAGGCATCTGCAGGGCTGGCAAAAATATTGCGCAAAGCAATGGCATGTAACTCGCTGAGATTAAATCGTTTTGCCATCTTTGCTCTGAATCCCGGCGGGTCAGCTTTAGCCTGGATATTGAAATCCCTGGTCCAGCCAAAATCACTGGCTATTGCAGCCGATGAAACGATCATAAGTGCCATCGATGCAATGAGTAAGATTTTAAATAGTTTCATGAAGTCTTCCTTTTGTTCAGTTATTACTCAACTTAATAATAAGCAAGAAATATGCCTCTTTTTCAGAGGGGAAGAATAAAGGTTGGAACCTGCAAAAAATAAGATGCACTCTATGCAGGTTAGTACTTGATAAGAAAGGATTAAATTGGTGTGCATATATAGCCTTGCATCGTTTTTACCGGACATTTTTTTTAAAAAGCAACTTCCTTTAAGGTGACAAATTTTGCCTATTGGGGAATATTGTTTACCCCGTAACTCCAATTGGGTAAAAATGTCTCGACCCAAAAAATAAATCTGTCCCGTTTTTTTTGGGAATAACTACAGATGTTTTCAAAAATTAACCCATACCTTTTGAAAACACCTGTAATAAAACTGTAAAAACCCATATGCCGCCTATGGCTCCTGCTGCAATAAGAAAGCCCTTAAAAGCCATACCCAAGGAAAACATTTCCTGTTCTTGATTTTTACTAGCATATTCAGTCATTATGCATCTCCTCTTCCCTCATTTTTTTGCTCGCTATAAAAGCCCTTCAGTTAAGACATAGCAAAAATTTCTGTAATAAGGGTTCACTGCAAAAGGCATACCAAGGAGATTTCCATCTTATTGGGATTTTGATACATACACAACACTCCCCCGATATAATTAAGTTTTTTCACATAAATCTTTGGATAAGCTTAACCAGATTATTTTTTCAGTGTTACCATTCTGTAACTGCTACTCCCTCAAGATGTTACTTTTAAGTAGCACTGCTTCAGCTAAAATCTTTGCAGTAATCTGTAACCTCACCGGCATCTTCCATTTCAAGCAACCGAACTTTCAGGCTTGAACCACATTGTGGTCAAAATTTTGTTGACACAAACCCTTCATATCTGTAATTTGTCATGCGTTGTGCGTTTTTTTGACGGAAAGTTAAGGGTTTCAATGAGATAGCCCGACTGACATCTTCATCCAGGCCACGACCCTAAATTTGTTGCCTTTTCCGATGACTCGCCAGTCCCTCTTAACGATACCGATGCCAAGG
>JBDLJI010000101.1:0-7419 GCA_039714455.1 Thermodesulfobacteriota bacterium | reverse complement strand
GGTTTTGGGCCAGCTTGGGCAGAAAAGCATTATAGAAAACATTGCCGCCTGCAAAACCGATATTGGCAGTTATAAAAAGAAACGATGCGAAGAGATATCTGCCTGGGGTCGCAAAAAAAAGCAGGGATGTGCAAAGACAACCGATCAAGCAGTAAGCAAAAAGGAACCTTCTGTGTTTGCTCCACCTGTCGGCTAAACTGCCAAAGTAGGGAGATGTAATCGCCACGATAAGCATTGAGCATGAAACAGCGTATCCCCAGAGTGAAGATGCCCTGAAAATGTGGGTAAAACCAAAAAGAGAAATTCTGGCACCGTCTTCCGGTACCAGTGAGACAAAATAAACAGGGAGAACGGCAGAAAGAACTACAGTTGCAAAGGCGGAATTGGCCCAGTCATACATGCACCAGCCAAACCAGGATTCTTTTTTTGTTGGATGGTCGTCCATGGAATTCAGTATCACAACTCCTTTAACAAGCCGCAACTAAAATGTAGTCATAGAAAGAGCTTTGGAAGTCGGCCAGATTTTTTCTAAGGACAGAAATATGCCAGACAAGCGCAGGCATTGCTTAACAGCTAAAAAACAGAAAACAAAATTGAAGAGAGATGGATAAATAAAAAAACTGTTTATTGATTTTCCAGGGAAACCGATTGTACAGGTCTCCCTGGAAACACTGATTTGAATTGAAGCCATTAGGTGTGATACTTGAATGACAAACTTACTTTAGCCCTGTAGGCTACAACCTTATTGTCTTCAATACGCATGTCAAGAGTCGTAACTTCCGCAACCCTCAAATCTTTGAGGCTTTCAGCGGCAGTTTCCACAGCATTTTTAGCAGCCTCTTCCCAGGAGTTTTCACTTGTGCCGACCAATTCAATGATTTTGTATACACTTCCAGACATTTTGCACCTCCTTTATTAATTTATTGGTCCAGGACTTTTTGGGTCCCCCTTATATTCAATTATAGCAGGTTTACAATCACACGGCCGGTTTGCCTGCCCTGTAACATCTTTTCAATAATACCGGAAAGTTCGGGCAGTCTGCATTCGGTAACTAGAGAATCCAGATTTCCGATTTTCCATGCCCCGGCAAGTTTCTGCCAAATTTCCTGTCTGATATGTATTGGACACTTTGCTGAATCTATACCTAACAATGACACTCCACGCAATATAAATGGATAAACAGAAAGTGGAAGTTCGGGTGAGGCAACATTGCCGCAGCATGTTACTAAACCACCATAAGCAGTTGATTTGATAGCAGTGGCGAGGATTTCTCCGCCAACTGTATCTATTGCTCCAGCCCATTTTTCTTTAAGTAAAGGTTTTCCTGAGGAATCAGCTGCCTGCTGCCGGGAAATAATTTCAGCTGCACCGAGTCTGGTAAGGTAATCTGAAGCCTCGGGCTTGCCACTGACAGCAGTAATACTGTAACCCAATTTCGCCATTATTGAAACAGCAATGGACCCTACACCTCCGGTTGCACCACTTATCAGAATTTTTCCCTGTTCAGGTAATACTGGATGACTGACCAACTTTTCAACTGACTGGGCAGCAGTGAAGCCGGCAGTTCCATATATCATGCTTTCCCTTAATGAAAGGTGCTGTGGGCAGTGGAGTGCCCATCCTGCAGGAATACGAATATATTGCCCATATCCCCCGGAAACATTCATGCCAAGATCAAAGCCGGTGGCAATCACCTGGTCCCCGGGGCTAAAATCGATACTGCTGCTTTCTTCCACAACTCCTGCGGCATCTATACCAGGGACATGCGGGTAATGCCTGGTTACCCCACGGTTGCCGGAAGCGGACAGGGCATCTTTATAATTCAGTGATGAATAATGAACCCTGACGAGCAGGTCTCCTTTGGGTAATTCATTTATGGTTTTGGTTTCAATCTCCCTCGTATAGGTGTTGGGGGATGCTTCTTTTACAACCAGGGCTTTGTATGAATTGTTTTGCATAGGAAAAATTCCCTTGAAGAAGATAATTATATTTACAGAGTACGTTTATTTCACTGTACAAATGCCGTGGATTGTATCACAGGCTTTTGCATAGAGTTTTGTAAGCCAGTCACCATCCGGGATGATATCATCTTTAGAATGATCACACTCAGGACAACGATGAATTCTGGATATCTTTCGCATTATTCTCCGGGTTGTGGCCACAAAAGTAGCATGACTCCAGGTCAGGGGAGAAACCGAAAGAGGCTTTCCCGTGACAGGATGGACCTGTTCTGCAAGTACTCCTGAAGGAAGGGCATGTTCGGCAACCCACTCGAGGATTTTTATAGATTCTTGCAGTTCTTTTTCATTGTGCGCCTTATCGGTCAGATGATCGGCAAGCCAGAGGGTACAGATAAACCAGGGGTTACCGGGAAAACGGGTATCAACCCGGTGATAAGAGTCTCCCTCGTAGCGGGCAAGGCCGCCAACGTTTGTATTAATCCAAAGTTTTTCCTTTAGGGCTGCAAAAGTTGCAATAATGCGTTCGTCATCTGCAGCATAAAGCCCAAAGGCAAATAGTCCCCAGAGACTGGCGTCACACGAATCATCATAAATAAGATTTCCATTTTCATCCCGTGACACCATGCGGCAGAAACGATTTGTTTCAGGGCGCCAGAGATACTCTGAAGCGGCATCGCGTATCTCGGAGGCTACCTGCTGGTAATGTTCAGCTAAATCGTCTTCCCCAAACACTGTACAAAAGAGTGAGGCTGCTGTGAGGCCACCAAAAACTGTTCCGGTCGTAAAGGAGAGCATGCCGCGCCGTTCTTCCCATAAATCATAGGATGCATCCGGCAGCCCTGTTTCCTGATCCCTGTAGCGGCACATGAATTCTGCAGCCCTCTTGATAAGCGGCCGGTAAAGCGGTTTGATAAACTCAATATCCCTGTAAATGACAAAATGATTCCACAGGGCCCAGACAACCAGGGCTGTTTCATCTTCCTGGATCGGTAACTGGTGTTGGCCATTTTCCTGCCAGGGGTGCCAGGAAGAGGCGAGGGTAGAGTCAGGATTATATTTATGGAGAAAATAGCCCTCATCCGTAATTACCCTTGAGGCAAACTGGTAAAACCGCTGGGCAATAACAGGGTAACCGGCAACATCCAGGGCATTGGCCACAAGAGCTCCATCACGGGTCCAAATATAGGAATAGGTGTCACGGTTGAACATGACAACATCAGAGTCGTTCGCTGCCAGAATTCCGCCCTGTGAGTCAATCTGGGTATTGAGAACCAAGAGGCTGCGACGATACAGTGATGCAACCTTGGGCGGCAGATGGTCAAGGGAGAGAGTCTCCTTGTGGACCCAGAGATGCCAATAGTCAGCAGTTCTTCTAAGCAATGCTTCAGGAGATTTATGTTTGATGATTGCATCGAGACGGCGTACGCTTTGCCAAGTCTCTCCTGCAGCAAGCCAATAGTAGGCTTTTTCCTGTGACATCCCTTTAATTTCAAGATGCAAACCAATAACAGAATCGACCGAACCCTGGGCAATGGTATTGCCTGACAGAAGTCCATCTTCCGCATCAACGTATGTTCCTTCTTTGCCATTGATATTTTTCTGGCCAACGGCAAACTGATCCAGCCCTGAAGTATCCTCTGTTTTACCGCCTATAATAAAATAACGGGGCCCTTTATAATGGACGAGTCCACCCGATTCAGGATCAAATGCAGCAGTATCTCCGACGCTGTTACCCGATATATCGAGATTGTGACTGAGAAAGAGTCGTATGTGCCGATCCTGTGGCAACATATTTTCAATGACTATTTCACGGACATAGACATTTTCATGGAAATCTACAGCATCACGGCACATGAGGAGTACGCCCATACCCTTGTGATACAGGGACACACGGGTCACCAGGGTGTCCTCTTCATATCCTAGGTCAATCTTCCAATCTTTACCAACCCAGGAGAATTGGTTGCCTGCCCAGATGCCAAGTCGACAGTATCCTCCCTGGACATGGTTTTCCTGGCCGACATGAGGAAAATACAGGTCGCGGATGTTGTAGTTATGATCAAAACAGATGAGAAGTTTGCCGTTTCCAACAGGGATATCTCTCGGCATCTTGGTTTTCTCCTGATGTCAGGTTGAAATTCCTACTTTCCCCCAAAATTATTTCCAAGGGAAATCAATCTTGCTGTAATCTGAATCAACATCCCAAGGTAGATTTGCATCTGGATAATCTATCTTCTTTACTACTTCATTTTCATTTTTCTTTCCAGAATAACCCTCAAAACCTTATCTACTCTAAGTTTGAGGAGTCTTGCCCTTTGGATCGCCTCTTTCCTGTTTGAAGTTCTAAGGGACCGTTTGAACTCAGTTGTGCCCAATTGTACGACAAGTGGGTGAGAAAGTCTAATGCGGAAGTGGTAGATACCGTATCGGGTGAGGTGGAGGTAGGACGGTAATTTAATCAAAAGAAAACCCCTATTGTGAACTCGTGTTGTGTACCTGTTTGGTACGGTCACAATAGGGGTAATGGATTAGTATTTTCTACTTGGCACTGTCAGACATATCAGCAGTTATCATGCTTTTCATTAAATGCCATATCATTTATGCTAGCTCCTGAACCATGTAAAGTATCAAGACGGGAGTTTCTTGCTTATGTATAAGAAGATAAGTGACTATGGGATCATAGGAAACCTGCAGACCATAGCCCTGGTGGCGCTTGACGGTTCAATAGATTGGTTATGCTTCCCGCATATTGATTCACCCTCGGTATTTGGAGCCCTGCTCGATGCTGGCAAGGGCGGCTCTTTCTGTCTCAAGCCGGCAGAACCATTTGATTCAGCAGCCGAATACCTTCATGACACCAACATTCTTAAAACCTCGTTTCGTACTGAAAGCGGTGTCATGATCCTTACCGACTTTATGGCGATCTCCTTTACAGGCAAGGAAAATCTCAGGGATGATAGACAGGCCCTTTACAGGCTTATTGAAATAGAGGAAGGCGAGGTCGAGGTCAACCTCACCTTTGCGCCACGGTTTGATTATGCCAGGATCAAACCGGACTTTGAAGCAATTGAAGGAGGTGTTGTCGCCGGTTCGGAACATACAGCTCTTGTTCTGACGGCCAGCCTGCCTCTTAAAATTGATAAAGAACAGGTTACCGGGAACTGGAAACTTTCAGAGGGTGAAAAGGTATGGTTCAAGCTTGGCACTTTTGAAGGAATTAAACAATGCAGCATGGAAGACAGGTCCTGTGTGAGCACAATTGAAGGCGAGGAACATCTGGAGGAGACTAGGGCATTCTGGCGGAGCTGGGTGAGAAAAAGTGAAACTGGCAGAACCCATGCTCTTGGCGAATACCAGTCTATGATAAACCGCTCCGCCTTGACGCTCAAACTGCTGTACTACGACCCGACAGGAACCATAGCAGCTGCAGCCACCACTTCACTTCCTGAAGAGATAGGCGGCGAGAGAAACTGGGATTATCGTTATACCTGGATTCGTGATACCTCATTCACCCTGCAGGCTTTATTCAACCTGGGTCACCTTTCCGAGACCGAGGGATACTTGCGCTGGGTTGAAAGAATCCTTTCAGAAGACGGAGTGGACAAGCTCATGATCCTCTATGGCCTCCGCGGCGAACGCGAACTGCCTGAGCAGACGCTGGATCACCTGGAGGGATATAAGGGCTCCCGTCCTGTGCGTATCGGGAACGAGGCAGCCACACAGGTTCAGCTCGACATCTATGGCGAGATCATGGACGCAGCCCTGAAGCTTTCAGATTACGTCGGCAAGATAGATGACAGTATCTGGCCCATGCTCAGGAATATCTGCAACTTCGTTGCCGACCACTGGCAGGAGAGGGACAACGGTATCTGGGAGGTTCGCGACGGTCCGTTTCACTTTGTCTATTCAAAGGTCATGTGCTGGGTTGCTCTGGACAGGGGCCTGATCATTGCCAAGCGTTACGGTTTTGATGCTGACAAAACAAAGTGGCAGGAAGCCATGGAGAGTATACGGCAGGAAGTTCTGGAGCGTGGATACAACAATGCTAAGGAATCTTTTGTCCAGCATTATGAAACCGACGCACTTGATGCGAGCAACCTGCTGATCCCTTATTACGGTTTTCTGCCCTATGATGATAAAAGGATTATCTCCACCATAAAAGCGGCAGAGAGGGAACTGAGCCAAGACAGCTTTCTTTACCGATATAAATCTGCCGACGGCCTCTCAGGACATGAAGGCACCTTTCTGCTCTGCACCTTCTGGTTTATTGATTGCCTGAGCAAACTGGGCCGGATAGAGGAGGCGGAGCACTTACTGAAAAAAATGGAACAAGCCAGTAACCACCTCGGGCTGTTTGCCGAGGAATACGATGTCCGCTGGCAGGAAATGCTTGGCAACTTTCCCCAGGCGTTTACACACATAGGCTACATTAACAGCGTCTGGACCTTGCTGCAGCAGAAGCGGAAAAAGGAAGCTGAGGAAAAGGGACTCTCTCAGGAACCGCCGGGCGGAGGCTTTATTACTCGTCTTTTGTTGACGAAAAAAATAGTGCTCAATGACGGTGAAAACCCTGAGGATTCAGAAGCCACTCAGGTTGCAGCCGGGCTCAAGGAAACCATGAATATTATGCGTGGTGCTTTTTTTGACCGTGAAAGAGGTAGGGTCGCATATGAGGATATGAAATATTCAGAAATCTACAGTAAGTACATCAACCTCAGCTATCAGCTGAAAAATTTCCGGCTTGACAGCCTTTTATCATTGAAAGAGAAAACCGCATTCTGGATAAACCTTTACAATGTTCTTGTCATACACGGTGTCATAGAACTGGGTATCAGAGATTCGGTCAACGAAGTGCGGGGATTTTTCCGTCGCATACGGTATATCATTGATGGGCTGGAATTTACCCCTGACGACATAGAACACGGGATACTGCGCTGCAACAGAAAACCGCCCAACAGCCTCTTCCGGGTCTTCGGCAACAACGATGAAAGAAGCAAAAACTCCCTCGAGGAGCTTGATCCGCGTATTCATTTTGCCCTGGTCTGTGCTTCAAGTTCATGTCCGCCGATAGATATATACACCCATGAACGCCTGGATGAGGAACTGGACCTGTCGGCGCGTACCTTTATCAATGGCGGCGGAGCAATCCTAGACCGTGAACATAACAGGATCAGCCTCTCAAAGATATTTGACTGGTATAGAAAGGATTTTGGTTCCTCTGATGAAGAGATGATCCGTCTCATTATCCCTTATTTTTACAATGAAGAAGAAAGGGAATACATACTTCAGCATGTTTATGACATAAGAATAGAATATCAAAAATATGACTGGCGGTTGAATAGGTGAACTTTTTTATAAGTAAATATTTCTTGCCAACAGTGTGCCACGAACGCACCAAAGGGTTTTATACTCCAAAGTGCGGTGCTGCACAAGAGATGAGGGTAGGTCCCTCGAAGCCGCC
>JBDLJI010000100.1:0-7504 GCA_039714455.1 Thermodesulfobacteriota bacterium | reverse complement strand
GACAATTTTCTTAGAAATGGGGAGTCCAAGTCCTGTGCCCTTTTTCTTACCAGTAACAAATGGTTCAAAAATCTTATCCTTAGTGCTTTCAGAAACGCCGATCCCTCTGTCAGATACATCAACAATCAATTCATCAGTATAATGGTGCAATGAAACTGACACGGTCTCATCTTGAGGGGATGCTTCAATAGCGTTGGTAAACAGGTTTATAAAAACCTGCATCATTTTATCGTAATCCAGATAACAATCACACGCTTTTTCAGCAGCTATGTCAATCTTAACCTTTTTGCCATGCGCAGTCTGACTTGCCGCTTCCTTTGCCTTGTTCAATAAATTACAAAAATCGTGTGATTTCAGGGAGAGTTCCATGGGTTTGGCAAAAAAAAGTATATCCATAACCAGTTTTTCCAACCTTTCTGACTGCTGTCTTATAATCACGACCTTCTCAGCTTCCGGCGTGTCGGCTGATATTTTTTTGGACAACTGTCTTGCAAACCCACCGATTGTAATTAAAGGTGTCTTGAGATCGTGGGCAATCATTGCCGCTGCCTGTCCCATGGCGGCAAGATTTTCAACCTGTCTTGCTCTTGCCTCTTGGGCAGTTTCCCTGTCTTTAAGCCAACCTAAAACTCCTCCAATAAGATAAAAAAGCAGAATTTCCATGGTATTCCCGAAATTGTGTGTGGAAAATCTGTCGGCTCCTGACAAAATCAGGGGACCATAAAGTAGCGAGATGGCCAGGGCAGTTAATAATCCTCCTCGCAAACCGAACCAGAAACCACCAAGAATAATTGGCAGGAAATACAGTTCTCGAAAAATTACATGCCTTATGCCAGCATCTGCTGCAGTTTGATAATGGAGCAATGTGATAAAGCCTACAACTCCACCGATTACCCCGATTTTCAACAAAGTCTTGAGGGGAAGTTTTGTCTTTTTCAAAAGGAAGAACGGCTTACCTAGTGAAAATATTTCCGAAGTAGTCTTTTCCACGCTTCTTTCGTAGCTCCACAACTTCTAATTGCCCTTACAGATGTATCTTGGCTTTGTGACAAAACAGGTTGATAATTATGCTGAGATATAGATTTTATTGATATTCCAGGGTGGCTGGTAATAATTGCTTCAAGTTCTTTTATGCTCAAGCTTTTATGGTGGATAATATAGAAATTCCTTTGCTTGAAATCAGACACCACTCTTGCGGTATGATCATTTTGCTGCACTTCTTGGCTGACTGAGGATGCGATGCTCTGAATATCAAGATTTTCTATTGTTAAAATTGAGTGTTTGTACTCTGCATTCTCAGTTTCAACAGCAGTAACAGTTACAGGTACAAAAAGAACTGCAATAATAAAAACAAATGTGGATGCAAAGATTCCCATAATAATATTCCGAAAAACTTGCTGATTTATCATCCTTCCTAGGACTGGAAAAATCATTTCCGACTTTTCCAGTCCCGCTTAAAGGAGAGTGTGGAAGGTTATGATGAATGGCCTGACCTAATTATTTCAAAGAGCATGCCAAACGAAATGGAAGTTGCATAACTTGGTGATATTGTAGGAAAAAATAATTAATAAAGAAAAGTCAGACGAGTCAAGGTGTTTGATTGCGAACCAATAAAAAAGAATAATCCTCATTGGTTTGAGCTATTTGAACAATACTCTGCAATATGAGCCTTCCCATAAAAGTTTATTTCAATTCTCCAGGGTTTGCCTGATGTCCTGAACAAGAGAACCACGGTCAATGTGGCCGAAGTATTTTTTCAACAGGAATCCCTCCCTGTTTACAAGAAACATAGTCGGTAATATTGCAATACCGCCAAAATCACTTTTTACAGCTTCATCTGCCAGAAGGACCTGATAATTTATCTTCTGTTTTTGAATAAGATTTTTCAATCCAACTTTATTTTCATCGTCAACCGCCATGGCAATTATGGCAAAACCTTCAGCACCGAACCTGGTTTGCAATTTTTTCAATAGCGGTATTTCCTCCAGACAAGAACGGCACCAGGAAGCAAAAAATGAGATAAGGACTACTTTACCCTTTAAAGAATCGCTTGATATAAAGGTGTCACCTGATTGAAGAGACGGTAGATTGAATGAAGGCATCTGCCGTCCCTCTGTGTGCAATTCCACTATGCCAGTTGGTGAAGCTAGTTCTGTTTCACTAGAATCTTTACAGCCGGCTATTAACAATGCCGCTAAGGCCAGTATCATGTACAAGCTATATATTAATATTTCTCTCAAGTTCATCATTTAAATGTGGCTTTCTTTTTTTTGTAAATCTGTTCCCAAATGCTTTCCATTTCGGCATTTATTTTTTTCAAATCTTCACGTTTTGTGTCGGGATTTCTTTGAGCCTCTGAAAAATCGAATTTAAGGTTATGCAGTTTTTTCCTCAACTCTCTCGTCTCATCGAGAAAATCCTGATGTTTCTTAAATTGTTTTTCATATTGCTCCGGTGAATAATACCCCATCATGCCCGGTCCCATGCCATAGCCGCCCATCGTGCCTGAATTTATGCCATATCCATAACCCGACATGCAGGGATGCGTACCGGTTCCCATCATATTGGGCATCATGCCCTGGCCATAGCCGCTCATCATGCCCTGGTTCATACCATAGCCGTAGCCGCCGCCCATCATACCCGGGTTCATGCCATAGCCGTAACCACCGCCCATCATACCGCGATTCATGTACTGGGGATAATTCTGTCCTTGTGTTGGAGCAGTCTGTTGCATCTGTTGTTGCTCCATCATCTGTTGACTTGATTTGGCATCCTGACCTCCCATCATCTGCTGACCACCTCCCATCATTTGGGCCATGGCCGGTCCAACTGCCAGTAATAACATTAAGCTTGTAACAAGAATTGTCTTTTTCATGTCAATGTCCTCCAATGTTAGGGTTGTTTTTGAAAATTAAGGGTTCTTCATGCCTTGTTTCTTCTTAAAACCTCCATTGCATCTTCAAACTCTTCTTTGCTCATCTCTCCGTTGGCAAACCTTTTTTCGAGCACTTCCTGTGCTGATTCACTCTTTTTTTCTTCTGTAGATCCGCCACCAAGAAGTGCCTTCACTAAGTACACGACTCCAAGAATGACAAGTCCCCAGAAGAGAATCATGAATACCCAGCCACCCCCGAATCCCATTCCGAAATCACCGCCCCAGTGCATCATTTTTACCTCCAGAATAATAGGTTTATTTATTAACTGTTCTGATAGTTAGGGTGTTATCCTTCAAATAATAGGTAGCAGTGGCATCCCTGTTATAATTAATGAAGTTAACCTGTTCAGGGTTTTTGATCTTGTTATTGAAATACCAGGTGCTTCTCCGGCCGGATTGTCTTATGTTCCTGTGCAATATATGCTCAATGCGCCACAGGGAAAGGCTTCCCTGGTCTGTCAGCTGATAATTAATAATTACGGCCTTGCCATCTTTATAAAGGATGCTCAGATTATATAATGGCTGCTTCTCATTATAATAAACCTTCTTGTCATAATTCTGAACCTGTTCCTCTTTTACGGGATCGCCGTAACGGTTTCTTGCTTTTTTTTCATCTTCTCCCAATTTGCCGAATGCAGGCGTGCTTACCAGGGAAAGTATGAGAAGAGCTATAGTAAGATATTTCATGATATTCCTCCTTTAACCAGGATAAATTATCCTTTTCCTTTATTGAGTTTATTGTAGATCCATCCGAAAATATAGAAGAACACAAAACTGATAACAGCACCTTCTATAATTCCGGTAAGGATGCCAAATGGCGTTAAGGAAAAAAACATGTGCCATTGACTCGCCATTTCTACAGCGCCCTGGTAAATACCAATATTTCCTAAGATGCCAAGAAGCAGCATGCATAAGGCTGCAACTATTGCTGCAGATGTGCCAAACGCTAATGAATTCAGTTTTTCAGTCATGCTGTCACCTCTCATTTGAGCTTATTTGATGAAAGGAATCGCTTTTAAAGCGTGGCAGGAAAGCAGGAACTTTTTGGGCGTAGTTATCATAAGCTTCGCCGAACTCATTTCGCACCAGCCGCTCTTCCTGTTTAGCCAGTCTGGTATAAACAATGACGAGTACAGGATACATAGTCAGGGTAAGGATGGTAGGCCACATAAAGAGAAACCCGGTTATGATGACGATAAAACCTGCATATTGGGGATGCCGCACATGTTTATACGGTCCGGTTGTAGCTAGCGTTCCTTTTTGTTGAGCCAGGTGAAGCACTTTCCAAGCCTTATATATGATGAAAAAGCCCGCCAGGATAAGAAGGTTGCTGACCAGATGTAATGGATTGGTATGAGGGTTCCCTTCCAGCCCGAAGAGGGTGAACCAGAGGTGCCCGCCGTCATGGCCGAAAATGTCTGTTTGTGGGAATTTACTCTGAAGCCAGCCTGATAACAGGTAGATTGTCAGTGGAAAGCCATACATTTCTGCAAACAGAGCGACAACAAAGGCGGAAAATGCTCCCAGGCTCCGCCAGTCAAGCTTGGTCTTTGGTTTTACAAAGCTGAATGCAAAGAAAATAAAAAACGCTGAGTTAACGATAACCAGGCTCCATAATCCATATGCAGGAAATGTCTCTGTCACAATGATCACCTTTCCTTTAATACATTATTCATTCTTGTGTTTATGATCAATATCACTGTTGCCATGGTGGCCATGCCCTTTATGCATGAAGATATGCATGAGCGGGCAGAGCAATAAAATCAGATAAGGCCATAATCCCAGAATATGAGCCTTGTGTTCAGCCAGGAGAAAGAACCCTGCCACTGACAGAAAAACGATTAATGTCGCCTGGGGCCAGGTTAATGCCTGGAAAAATCCTTTTTTATCTGTTTTATCCTGCATGGCGTCACCTCACACTTTAAAGGTCTTCAGCCTGAGCGCATTGGTGATAACCGAAACCGAGCTTAAGCTCATGGCTGCAGCAGCGATGATCGGGCTTAACAGTATGCCGAATACCGGATAGAGCACCCCGGCGGCAACCGGAACGCCCAGGGAGTTATAGATAAAGGCGAAGAACAGGTTCTGCCTGATATTACTCATGGTGGTCCTGCTTAATTTACGCGCCCGGACAATCCCTATAAGGTCACCTTTAACCAGGGTGACACCGGCGCTTTCCATGGCTACATCTGTACCGGTACCCATAGCAATGCCGACCTCTGCCTGGGCCAATGCCGGAGCATCGTTTATGCCGTCACCGGCCATGGCCACAATTTCACCTTGCTGTTGATATTTTTTTACAGCATCTGCCTTTTCGTCAGGCAGCACCTCTGCTACGACTCCGTCAATATCAAGTTTGTTTGCCACAGCTTCTGCCGTAGCCTTGTTATCACCGGTCAGAATGACTATGCGGATATTTTCTTTATGCAGCTGTCGGATTGCTTCAGGGGTTGTTTCCTTGATCGGATCTGCAACCGCAACCAAGCCTGCAATAGTATTATCAACAGCCACAAACATGACGGTTTTCCCCTCTTTACGCATATTATCTGCATGACCTGCTAATTTGCCTGGATTAACTGAAAACTCATCAAGAAGTTTTCTGTTGCCCAGAAGGACATTTTTATCATCAACAATTCCTGAAACACCCTTGCCTGTGATAGAGGCGAAATCAGTTGTTGTGGTCAATTTTATTTCTCTTGTCTCTGCACCTTCGACAATGGCTGCTGCCAGGGGATGTTCACTGCCTTTTTCCAGAGTGGCTGCCAGTTTGAGAAGTTCGGTTGCATTAAAATCGGCTGCAGGTACTACTTCTGTTAACTTAGGCTTCCCTTCAGTCAAGGTGCCTGTTTTGTCCACTACCAGGGTGTTCACCTTGCGCAGGGTCTCAATGGCCTCGGCATTCTTGAACAGGACTCCCATGGTGGCGCCTTTGCCGGTTGCAACCATGATAGACATTGGCGTTGCCAGGCCGAGTGCGCAGGGACAGGCAATGATCAATACTGAAACTGCAGCAATGAGTGCATAGGTCAGCCGTGGTTCAGGGCCGAAAAGCATCCAAGAAACAAAGGCAATGGCTGCAATAGCAATAACTGCCGGCACAAAATAACCGGATACGACATCCGCCAGTTTCTGGATTGGCGCCCTGCTCCGCTGTGCATCTGCCACCATCTGGACGATCTGGGACAGCAGCGTGTCAGCACCGACTTTCTCAGCCTGCATGATAAGAGATCCTGTACCGTTTACTGTCGCACCTACCACAGGATCACCGGGATTTTTCTCAACCGGAATCGGCTCACCCGAAATCATTGATTCATCAACACTGGAGGTTCCTTCAAGGACAACACCATCAACCGGTATCTTTTCACCGGGGCGGACACGCAGTTTGTCATCTTTTTTGACATGCTCCAAAGGGATGTCCTTTTCAATGTCGTCATCATCAATTTTGCGCGCAGTTTTCGGTGCCAGGCCAAGAAGCGCCTTAATGGCAGCGCCTGTCTGACTGCGGGCCCGTAATTCCAGTACCTGGCCAAGCAGGATCAAGGTAACGATCACGGCGGCTGCCTCAAAATATACTCCGACGGTACCATCCGGCCCCTTCATGGCGTCTGGAAAGAGACCGGGGAGGTAGACAGCCACCAGGCTATAGATATACGCAACTGAAACACCCAAACCGATGAGGGTAAACATGTTGAGGCTCCGGTTGATCACCGACTGCACACCTCGCTCATAAAAAGGCCAGCCGGCCCAAAGCACAACAGGTGTGGCCAGGATAAGTTCTATCCATTCAAGTGTTCCGGCTGAAGCCCATGAGTTGATGACCTCAAGTCCCGGAATCATGGTGCGCATGGCGATGAGTAATAAGGGGACAGATAAGATCGCCCCCACAATGAAACGTCTTTTCATGTCCTCGTATTCAGGATTTGCTTCTTCCTCGTCTACCGTCACACTCATGGGTTCCAGGGCCATGCCGCACTTGGGGCAACTGCCCGGCTCATCCTGGACAATCTCCGGATGCATGGGGCATGTATACTCGATCCGGGTTGCCGGGATTGCCGGTGTCATAGACTCTAAGGCCATACCGCATTTCGGGCAGGAGCCGGGATGGTCCTGAATTATTTCCGGGTCCATCGGACAGGTATACTGTCGGCCTGCAACCGGCTCTTCCTCAGTATCCTCTTGTTTTTTTCCGGAAATGAATCCTTCCGGATCAGTCTTGAATTTTGTCAGGCAATGTTCTGAGCAGAAATAATAGGTCTTGCCGTTATGCTCATAAGGTTGATAAGCATCCGGATCGTCAGTAGTCATGGAGCATACCGGGTCCTTAAATTCTGACGGGTTCACAATTGCATCTTCAATAAGAGTGTCTTTTACAGGCTTGATGAAATCTGCTGGACTTGCCTTGAATCTTGTCAGACAGTGATCGCTGCAGAAATAATAAGTTTTATCACCATGCACCAATGCCTGGTAAGTATCCGGATCAGAAGTGGACATGGAGCACACCGGATCAATATAAACTGCCTTATGGCCTTTTTCGTGAAGTCTGCTTTGTTTCGGCATAATGTCAGTCAT
>JBDLJI010000099.1:0-7617 GCA_039714455.1 Thermodesulfobacteriota bacterium | reverse complement strand
GTACGGTCATGGCTGGCAAGGGTGTTGGATTTGAGACAGAACTGCACAGTCTGGCCGTAATCCCCCTGTCCATAACGGATTCTTGCCATGAGGTGCCAGACCTGACCGTTGCGGGGATCCACCCGCAGGGCTCTTTCCATCTGAAGCTCGGCCCGATTGTAATCACCTCCCTCCAGAGCTTGTTCAGCGTCACTCAGCAGTTCTGCTATTGGTGTTGAAATTATACTTTCATCAACACGTCCGACGCCAGCGCAGCTGTTCATTATCAGTGCAGCTGCCATAAGCAATAATAATCTCATCCTGACAGGATGGCGCACGATTTTTTTTATCAACATGATCAGTATAGTTCCCTCCATATTAAGCGAAAAAAAACACCTGGGGATTACTTACCAAGGAAACCATTTGCGCAAGCGTTCCAGCAGGTCCGGTTTCCGGAGCTTTTTTACCTGCAAAGCAGGGGATGATACTTCAAATGCACCGGTCGGGATAGTGCCCTCGACAAAAGGCAGCAACTCACTTCTACCCTTATACCTACTATCCTGGCCATAATCACTGTAATATACCTGGGCCCATTCTAATCCCGGCGGTTCCCTCAGATCAAGGGGTTGTGTATCCAACCCCGCCATCACTCTACCCCAAACTTCCAGGGCACCGGAGGAACCGGTGAGACCTATTGACTTGTTATCATCCGACCCCAGCCAGACGATCGCCAATCGGTCACCTGTAAAACCTGCAAACCAGCTGTCTCGCAGATCGTCGGAGGTGCCGGTTTTGCCGGCCGCCAACAATGATGTCGGCAGATAACGGGAAAGCGAAGCGCCGGTACCCTCGCTTACAACCTTTTGGAGAGAGGTGTTAATCAGAAAAATATGCTGTGGATTGAACCGTTGTTCCATTGAAAGACCATAACGCTTCAACAGTTTGTTGTCCGGCCCCATTACGCTGCTGATAGCCCGCTGCCGCACATAAAAACCCTCGCTGGCAAAGGTTTGATAAATCTGGGCCACCTCCAGTGGAGACATGGAAACCGCGCCGAGTAGAAAGGATGGATAGGGAATGAAATCCTCTTCGGCTCCAAGCATTCTGACCGTCTGCACCACCTGTTCAACGCCTACATCCAAACCAGCCTTCACCGTGGCTAGATTATAGGAAAAAACCAATGCTTCCATCAAAGAGACCCGGCCATGGTGCTTGTGGTCGAAATTGTCAGGAGCCCACTTGCCGCCTCCTGGATTGGGCAGGCTTAAAGGCATATCTTCTAGAGGGGTAGACAGCGTATACCCATTTCTCAAAGTGGTAAGAAAAACTGCGGGTTTGATTAAGGAACCAACCGGACGCTTGGCGTCCAGTGCCCGGTTAAATCCAGAATGCAGAGGTTTGCGGCCGCCAGCAAGGGCAAGAATCTCACCGTTTTCCCGGGCGCTTACTACCACAGCACCTTCTAGTTTAGTACTCTCTGTCTTTTTTTCAAGCTCCTCCAGAGTTGCGGCCAATTCCTGCTCCACCTGATTTTGAACCAAAGGGTCAAGAGTAGTCAGTATTTTCAGTCCGTCGGAGGTCAAGTCTTCTTGACGGTAATCACGGCTGAGGTGTCGGCGAACTAGATCAAGAAAGGCCGGATAGCGGTTAAATCCGCTCATCACCCTTCTAGTGCTTAAAAGCTCAGCCACCATAGCTTGCCGATATTGATCATCAGTAATAATGTTCTCTTGTCGCATGACTTCCAGGACGACCCCTCTTCTCGTCAGGCAGCGCTCTGGATGACGGCGAGGATCATAATAGGAGGGTCCTTTTACCATTCCGACCAACACGGCAATTTGATCGGCTTTAAGATCTCTCAGGTCTCTATGGAAATAAAACTGGGCCGCAAGGGCAAAACCGTGCACCGCCCTTCCACCGTCTTGACCGAGAAATATTTCGTTGGCATAAGCAGTCAGAATTTCGTCCTTGCTGTAGTGAGCCTCAAGCAGGAGTGCCATTACCGCTTCATTGAATTTGCGCCACATTGTTCGTTCGTTACTAAGAAAAAAATTCTTCACTAATTGCTGGGTAAGGGTGCTCCCCCCTTGGATGGTCCCGCCTGCACGAAAATTGATATAAGCGGCCCGCAGGATAGCAAGTGGATCCAAGCCAAAATGTTTTGTGAACTTTTTATCCTCTACGGCAATCAAGGTCCTGATTAGCATTAATGGTAGTTCCTCTTTTGTGACCAGGATCCGGTCTTCATGCCGGCGAGGATGAAAGCTGCCAATCCGGGCTGGATCAAGGCGGGCCAGGGAAATATTCTCCCCACTATCGATGCGACCTATCCTACTAATTCGGTTATCGGCAAAAGAGACGTTCAACGGCAGTGATTTTTCCAACCCGTCGGCAAAATGAAAATCCCGGCTGACCAGTCTGATTATATCGCCTCTACGCTCATAGCCGCCAGAATCTTTTACTTCGCTCTCCCTACGGTAGCCTGCGAGAAGTAGTTCCTTCTCCAGTTGGTCGGCAGTGATAGCACGCCCTGAAAAAAGCTCGAGCGGACGGGCATATACCACAGCAGGTATTGACCACCGTTTTCCGTCAAACTTCCTATGGATAACCGTGTTCAAGTGCACCACATAGAAGATTAAGACTACAAACGTTGCGATTAGCACTGAAATGGAAACAAATTTTAGCGGTGAACGGATAAAAAAATTTTTAATTTCTTCCGCTTTTAACCGTTCCTTAAATTTATTGAAAATATCAATTAAAACCATACCGGGTAACTTTTGAAGCAATCCTGTTATTCGTTTTAGTGCAAATTGTCCCTTTATGCTTTGTTACTGCTATTAATAATAAAAATTCTGATCTTGGGATTAAAAGCAAAAATTGTGCCTCTATTTCTAACGCGAAATAAATAATAATGATCTGTGAAAAGGGAAAAACTTTTCTGGATGGAACCTTCTGATAATAATGAGATAAATCTGTTCCTAAATTAAAAGCTGCTTTTTTGAGTTTAAATAACACAGGAGTGGAATATAAGTCATGTTACGAATTATCACTGGAAACAACGTTTACTTATTGTTTTCTTAAATTAATGATACCTTGCCAACATATTGACTTTTTAATCTCTTGGGAAGGGTAAAGATAACTACTGGCAATGTTAGCCTGATAGAATAATGATGCCAACTATATTGTTTGATAATGGTTGTTGTAACAATTGAAGCATTTTGAAATAATATAGTATAGTTATATCGTTACTAATTATTCAATCTTGGAGTTGACATGGAAGAATACATCAAAGGTCGTGTCGCTATAGAACAGTTGGGCATTCCTGGCTTTCAATTTTTGTCCACGTACGTTCAGAAAGGAGTCCAGCCATACAACCATGCTGGTCAACCAATTTCTCCAAGTGATGTTGTGATTAAGATTTGGGATATAAAGAACCTAATTGACCAAGCATCCACGATGGTTGACGATGATGTAGAGGCTATCTCTGTAAAAGCAAGACTTCACCACGCCAACAAAAGTTTGGCAGAAGCTAAAGGCAAGGACTGGACTGAATACGAAATGCCTGATGATGAGACCCAAGCAAGAAAACTACCTTAAAAAAGTTAAGCTATTACAGAACCTTACAAAGGCGTGGGTGTGTTCGATTCCCATGCACTTCCGCCATTTTTTTTAGCACCTTTTTTAGACTACCGTTTCTCTTTTCAACAGCGGATAGCCCATTTCCTTTCTCTGCTCTGCATACTGCATGGCAACCTGCCTGGCAATATTTCTGATCCTGCCTATATACCGCGTCCGCTCAGTAACACTTATCGCCTTTCTTGCGTCAAGCAGATTAAATGTATGGGAACATTTCAGACAGTAATCATATGCCGGCAGTATCAAGCCTTTTGCCACCAGTGTATGCGCTTCAGACTCATAGGTATCGAAAAAGTGTATCAATGCCTCCACATTGGCCTCATCAAAATTAAACGTGGAAAACTCTACTTCAGCCTGGTGAAATATCTCACCATAAGAGACTTCCCCGTTCCAGGCTAAATGGTAGACATTTTCAACCTTCTGCAGATACATGGCAATACGCTCAAGCCCATAGGTTATCTCAACGGTAATCGGCTGCAGATCAAGGCTTCCAGCCTGCTGAAAATAAGTAAACTGGGTAATTTCCATACCATCAAGCCATACCTCCCATCCCAGGCCCCAGGCACCAAGGGTCGGCGACTCCCAGTCATCCTCGACAAAACGAATATCATGTTCCAGAAGGTTAAGTCCGAACCGTTTCAAACTTTCAAGATACATTTCCTGAATTTCAAGCGGTGAGGGTTTAAGCACTACCTGGTACTGGTAGTAGTGCTGCAACCGGTTGGGATTTTCACCATATCGTCCATCCGTCGGACGTCTGGAAGGTTGTACATAGGCAGCCTTCCATGGTTCCGGCCCCAATGACCTCAGCAGGGTAGCAGGATGAAAAGTGCCTGCTCCCACTTCCATGTCATAAGGCTGTTGGATGACACAGCCCTGTTCGGCCCAGAATTTGTTCAATTCCATTATAATATCTTGAAAATACATATTGCTGCCGATTCCTTTCCCTGTTCAAATAGTCTAAGCTGTTATTTTACAAATTCAAAAAAAAATAAGTTAACACAGTAGGTCCAGATGACAAAATTTTTTTTAGCAAAAACATGAAAAAACAATGAATACCATTGAAGAATTACGCCGGAAAGCAAAGGAACTGACAAATCTGAACAGTATCATGGCACTGCTGCAGTGGGACCAGGAAGTAATGATGCCTTCCGGAGGTGCTGCCGGAAGAGCTGAGCAGTTCTCTGTCTTGAGTACTATTGTCCACCAAAAAATAACCGCACCCGGCTTGGGCAAGATCCTCCAGGAACTGTCTGGTAAACCTGAGGAGCTATCAGCCGCAGACCTTTCCCTTATTAGGGTACTTAAGAGGGAGTATGATAAAAATACGAAGCTTCCTGAAAAATTTATCGCTGATTTTTCCAGGTTAACATCTGAAGCACTTCCTGTCTGGGTAGAGGCCCGCAAAAAGAATAATTTTGAAATCTTCCAGCCTCTGCTGCAAAAAATTATAAGCATGAGCAGACAAAAAGCTGATTATCTGGGATACGTTGACCATCCATATGACGCATTGCTTGACCTGTACGAAGAAGGCTTAACCACCAATGAGCTTGATGTCCTTTTTGAAAACCTGAAGACCGAACTCAGTCAACTGCTGCAGCAAAAGATTTCTCAGCAGAAACCCGTCCCGGAAAAGCTGAAAGATATGGTACCCATGCTACTGAAAGACCAGGTACACTTTTCTGAAAGGCTCCTGTCAGAAATCGGTTATGACTTCAACCGTGGCAGGCAGGATGTTTCAGCCCATCCATTTACCACAAGTCTTGGACATAACGACCGGAGAGTGACCAACCGCTTTCGGCCAGACTCACTGGAATTCATTTTCAGTGCCCTGCATGAAGGAGGCCATGCCCTTTATGAGCAAAATATTGCAGAGGAGTATGCAGAAACCCCTCTTGATGAAGGCGTTTCCCTTGGCATCCATGAATCACAATCACGTCTCTGGGAAAATATCATTGGCCGCAACCATCTGTTCTGGGAGAAACACTATCCATTGCTGCAGGAAATTCTACCGGACCAGTTCGACAACATTCTCCTGGATGATTTTGTTAGTCATATTAACAGGGTGGACCCTGGGATGATCCGTGTAGAAGCTGACGAAGTAAGTTATAATCTACATGTCCTTATACGTTTTGAACTGGAAAAAGGCTTGTTAGAAGGCACAATTGGAGTCTCTGATCTGCCTGCCGTCTGGAATGAAAAATATAAGCACTATCTCAATGTTGCTGTGAACTCGGATGCGAACGGGGTCCTGCAGGATATCCATTGGGCCCATGGCAGTTTCGGCTACTTTCCAACCTACACAATAGGGAACCTGGCAGCTGCCCAGATCTGGCACACCTATTGTCTTTTTGATCCTGATTACAGACAAACACTACTGCAAGGGAATCTTGATAAGATAAAAAATTGGCTGACTGAGAATATTTACCTCCATGGAGCCCTATATCCTCCGGCAGAATTATTACATAAAGTGTGCAGTGAACCGCTCAACAGCAAATATTTTATTGAGTATCTGAAAAACAAACCTGAGTTTTCACTATGATCCTCACAAATGAGCAGGCTGCAACCATCCGCAAGGTATTAAGAGATTCAAAAAATATAGCCGTAGTAGGTCTTTCGCCGAAGCCTCACCGGCCCAGCCATCAGGTTGCCTCCTACCTTATGGAAGTCGGCTATACTATTATCCCTGTCAATCCAGGGCAGGACGCTATACTCGGACGGGCCTGCTATCCAAATCTCCGGGCCATCCCCACTCCTGTGGATATGGTAGATATTTTCCGCAGGCCGGAAGCAGTATTACCCATTGTTGAAGATGCCATTAGTATAGGCGCTCAATTCATCTGGATGCAGGAGGGGATCATAAACAAAGAGGCAGCAGCAAAAGCGGAAACAGCAGGCCTCACAGTGATCATGAACCGCTGCACCAAAATCGACCATATGAATCTGCTGTGAAGCTGAAATAGGCTGGATTTACTTGTTGGGCGCTCATCATGCTGGTATTTTGCCCCTGGCTGCCCACGCACGGGCCACCATGGCGATTGAACCATCCGGCTGTTTGGACAGGCACGCTTTCAGCGTATTTCGCAGTTTATTTTTCTCGGTTTCATCCAGAGACAGTACGAAGCTGGGTGCCGGGCCCTCACCACCGAGAAACGGCTTCCAATAATCATCAAAGTCTCGAAAATGAGTGGTTATCTCAATGGGCACAGTTTCAATATCTACGAAGCCGGCGTTTTCAAATAACCTTTTCAGCGCCTCGGCATTGGAATCCGGGAAACGCTTGCTTTCATGTAAGCTTAATGCCTCGGGTTTGAGTTTGACTGCAGCGTCCCAAAAATGTCGGAGAAAGTCCATCTTTCCAGCATAATCCCAGACATATACGGCAACTGTACCTCCGACGTCGGTGACTCGCCTCATTTCGGCTAAGGCCCTTTCCGGTTCCGGGATAAAATTCAAGACAAGGCCCGATACGGTGACATTTACTGAAGATTCCTCCAATGACAATGTTAGCGCATTACCAACTCTACAATGTGCCCGGCTACCGAGTCGTTTCTGTGCTGTTCTTACAAAACTTTCGGATTGATCGATGGCGGTGAGCGATGCCGGTTTATGATTGTTGATAATGGCCTCACTCAAAGCGCCGGAGCCACAGCCAATATCCAGCCACTTAAGGCCAGGAGATGCAGATAACCAATCGACGAATGATTGTGCTACGAGGAAGCTCCACCGCCCCATATAATATTCATAAGGATCGCCTGATTCCCATGAGTCTTTCATGTCGGCTACCTCCAACTTTTTTACACCCAACAATTTATTATCTGAAAATTCTCGGAATAATTCCAGATATAATATAATATTGTCAACTCAACCATTCTTGCCGGAGTGTTAATTTATTTTGACGCTCAAGCACTTAAAACTTCAGGAAATTATCTTAACCTGAGAAAAAAATGCTGCCACTTTTTTTGTCAGAAACAATAATAATTGGTTTACATATATCACCAG
>JBDLJI010000098.1:0-7618 GCA_039714455.1 Thermodesulfobacteriota bacterium | reverse complement strand
ATAGGTGCATTTTTTGCATATAGCTCATTGAAATTACATCGCTATTGGCAAACTGCACCAACCATTAATCCAGATTAGCAATAGTAAATCATTTAGCGCAAACTTTAGAGAGGATTTAGTTATATGGATTCAATTCTTGAAAAATCTTTTGATAGGCCAAGAGCTCTTTTATTTGGACTTCTTGTTAATTGCCTTTTCCCTACAAAAACAAATGAAAGTTGTCCATTATGGAGACTACGCAACAGCCTCTCCATTGAAGAAAAACATAAATATACGATGGGATTAAGTAATGAAGAAGTTAAAAGCATTTTAGTACAGCACGAAGAATGCTATGAAAAAAGGTTGTCTAACCTGAACCAGTGGTAATTTATGGCAGATTGTGAATTGTTGGCAAAAGGTCATGATGTCCCCTTGAAACCTTAACTACCATCGTACTATTTTACGGTGCCTATCCCGGCCCTTATATAACACCCCCTTGCAAACATTTTTGCAGGGGGCTTTTTTTTATCTATAACCTGGGTGTATGTTTTTAGCTGTCTTTGATATTTAGAAAAAATTTTATAAAAAAAACAATAAACTAGTACCAAGGTACAATTGGTTTATAGGCATAAATAGATTTAAGTACATACATAATGCAAGAGGAGAGTATGGGCCTGTTAACTAAGTGTTGGGGATGATGACATGAACAAGGGAAATTATCACAGACATGAAGGATATCAACAAGGTTTTAGTGATGGGAAAAGAACAGGAGGTAAAATAAATAAGAAATATGTAAATAATTTACTTAAAACTGAAACTCAACATTTATCAAATGAAGAATCACTAAATTATACAATAGGCTGGCAAGATGGTTTTACCGATGCAGTAAACGGTGTAATAAAAAGTATGGTCTTGCAAGAAAACTGTTTGATATATCAAATCGATGAATTTAAAACGACGCCCAAGCATTTATAATAATATCCAAGATACATAAATTTTATCAACTCTCTCCCGGACACAGATCGTGCTGCATTTCCGGCAGCGAACAGTCTGCCTGCCGACATCACCGATGACGACCTCCTACCGGTGGCGGCCAATCTTTGTCTGCGTTGTCATACGCCGGCGGGATGACTGGGAGTTCACCTGAACCTCCCACACCCGGCTCTCGTTTTCTTAAAGGACAATTTTGAGGTGTGGTGACGGCAACCCTAAAGCAGTTGACATTACCGCTGAATCGGAAGCTGAAATTGTCAATAGGTGCGACAATTTACCGCATTTGCAAGACTATCACGTTATGGTATTCATACGTATCATGTATTAGCAAAACATATTTCCCCCCAGGTTATATTTTTGCACGGGCATGTTGTTATTCTCCCTTGCTCCACCCCAATAAGGAGCAAGGGAGACTTGCTTATTTGAAATAACTATTTCGTCACCTGTCAGAAAGGCATTAATAAACAAAAAAAGGCGGCTGCAAATTTGCAGCCGCCTTTTTAATTGGAAAAATTACTTTTTACTTCTTAAGCTTTTTGGCCTGGAAGATCAGGTACATCATCACCGTGGCAGTCACCACAGTTGCCCTGCGTCGTGATCTGGTTGTCTATAGCATTGGCCAAAGGCTCATTGCGGGGTTTATAGGTACCATCAGCCCACTCGTTCAGAAGTTGTGCGGTATACATGGCAACGTCGGCAGACAACCGCGCGCAACGTTCTTTCCGCTCAATGCCGAAAAATTTAACGTCTTCTTTGTCCATCCATTTACCGACGGAAATATGACAAATGGGAGTATCACTGACGCTCTGGTTTTTAATATGGGCCTTTGCCTGTCCTTTTGCCGGCTTATATTGCGGCAGGCTCTCGCCGGCATAAAATGCGATAACATCGTTGATGATTGCCTCGCCAACCGGAACCGCTTTCCTGCCACCAGCTGTAGTAACCTTAGTCTTGTCGCCAGCTGTGATCAGGCCAATGGCCGTACCGGCGCCGATCAGGGTGCCGCAGGCAGTTCCCCAGCCCATCATGCCGCCGTGGGCCCAGAAAACAGAGCCGAGCGGATATGAATCGTAGGGAGCACCGACACTTTTTGCCAGAGGCTTAAAGAGACCGGTCAGTACTGTCTCAGCACAGAATTTTGTAAAATAGGTTTCATGGGCGATCTTACCTACTTCAGCAACATTCAATTTTTTATAAGGATAAGCAGTCATTCCACTTGCCTTGGCACTTGAAACAAAACCTGCAACACCAGTTGACATAACAGCTGCTCCTGCGGCCATTGCACCTGCCCCAATTAAAACTTCCCTTCTTGAAATCTCTTTTTGTTCATCTTTCATTGTAGTCTTTTTACCTCGCTGTCTTTGACTCATTATTAAATCTATCTTGCACGGATAGACCCTCCCTAACCTTCTGAATTCCGATGATGAATAAGCCGAAAACCAAAAGGACCCTATTGTTTGCCCTCAAAAACCCGGGGGGGATATTTTTGAGGGCAAACAAAACTTCACAGCCAATTTATGACAGGAGAATTGCTACCACATTGTGGCATTTATGGCAACGTGGCAAATTGTCGCAGTTTCATAACAATATGAATAAGATAGAGTAGAGACGGCCCTCACCCCTTATGCAAAATGCCATATGTAGTTTATTTTATTTGATATATGGGGGAAAATTGAACAGCCCGCTTGATTTTGTGTGGTATAATTTTCTTTTCGTACAGGTTGCAAATGAGAATTACACCAAGCGCGCCAGGTACAAAATTGCGGTCGTCATGGGGAAAAGTACAGTACCAAATGACATGTTTCCCGGTGACCAGAGGAGGACAATTGAAATGCTCATCCAGTACGAAATGAAATAATCTTTTCAGCCTCTCCCCTCTATATCATCATGTCTGTGTTATATCGTAGAATAAGACATGCCGCCCGGCAAGTTCCCCATCTCGAAACAACGGCAAGGCAACCCGCCTGATACGCCTGCCATCGACCAGATCATATTCATGGGTAAACTTTTCAGCCTTGGACAGTACTTCTAAGGTTGTCTTCATAAAATTATCCGGATCACGCATTCTGGTTTTAACCCAGGCATAAGTCTTCCGGGGATTATTTTCCTGTAAGATTTCATCAGGAATTTCAAATATTTTCTTATACACACTATTGTATTTAATGATTTTATTTTTTTCATTCATGATAAGCAGGCCCACCCACTCTGTACTCTCCATGACGGTCGAGATTAACCAGGAATTATGCTCCAGTTCCTCTTGGGACTGGACCTGTTTGGTGATGTTCTTACAGGTCCCTTTGAATCCTGCAAATTGCCCCCTGTCATCATAAAAAGGTTTGGCGGTCAATTGCCTGTAGTTCCTCTCATTGTTCACTGTCAAAAAAAGTGTGCACTCCATGATGGAATGGTCCCTGATGGACACCTCCGTGAGTGCCTGTATCCTGGCCCTCTCATTTTCATCCAGGTATTCAAAGAAATTCTGGCCAAGCATCTCCACTTCGCTCATGCCGGTCACCTCTTCCACGTTGCCATCCAAGCTCGTAAATCTCATATCCCTGTCCATCTCGATGATCATGTCGTTGCTGGTCAGAATTATATCCCGGAGTTTCTCACGACTCTGAACCAGCTCCTTTTCAATACGCTGGTGGTCAATCACATAATGGCTGAACTTGGCAATCAAACTCTCAACACCTTCATCTTCGCCCTGAATACCGAGTTTCGGATCCAGCCCGTTCCTGATCCTGCGTCCGATGAGCAGAAATTCTTCATACGGGCCATAAAGGATGTTGGCCAACTCGTTCTGCAGTTCAAGGGAAGCGGTTTTTGACCCGTTTAATACAGCAGAGATGTAGGACTGGGTAATACCCAGCCTGTCTGCCAGTTTATTCTGGGTGCCTCCCTTGGCCTTATATTTTTTGTAGAAATAATTCAGCGCCAGTAGAAAAATCTCACCCAAATCGTTCTTCATGTAAACATCTCCAGAATCTATTTATCTTATTGTATCGCACTAGTTATACTTATTGTTCTATTATTTGCCTTTTTGC
Organism: Thermodesulfobacteriota bacterium; assembly: GCA_039714455.1. Lineage (GTDB taxonomy): Bacteria > Desulfobacterota > Desulfobulbia > Desulfobulbales > BM004 > BM004. Next base: position 3,602 of record JBDLJI010000098.1, on the reverse strand, counting down.
AATCTTTTATTATCTACAGGTTATATTAGCACATAAAATATTGCTAAATGATTTTATATTACTTATGTATTTCTCACTATCGGATGATATTTATCCACTTGAGCGCTCTGGTCTGCAAACGCCAAAACACACTGATTTTTTCCCTTCTCCAGGCTCCACCAGACCAGAGTTCTCGGGTGGATAACTGCCCAGGAGAAGAAAGATGGAAACACAAAAAATTTTATATCAGGCCGATATGCACTTATCGATGGGCAAGGCAGAAGAGGCTGTCGCATTTTATGATTCTGCCCTGACCCATGACCGAAACTGTTATTCTGCCTGGCTCGGCAAAGGCACTGCGCTGAAATTTTTAAACCGTTACCAGGAAGCCCTTGAGTGCTACGAACGAGCCCTGATATTGAACAAAGATTCAATCATGGCGGAATTCCTGGCCGGGTACCTGCGCCACGAGTTGAACAAAAAATGAAGTGCTTGAACCTGCCGGTTCAAGCAGAAAATCTATTGAAAAAAGAATCATGAATCTTAATGAACAAGCAGCAATAAACTGCACGGTGTGCAAGAAGGAATTACCTCTGGAGCACTCCATGACCTTTAAAAAATGCGGCCAATATATCTGCTACAACTGCTATTCCGTGCAGGACCAGAACGAAAAAAGCCGCGGTTGGATACTATGCGACAACTGTGCAGAGAAAATGCATTAACCCTGCGTTTGCCTTTCACCTTCAGTCCCACAAATTAATCCTTCAATATAAACAACTTACAACCCGGATAAAAAATAGTTCATCCCCCTATAACCATCTCATAACTCAAAAATATTGACAGAAAATACTGACAGATGTAATTTGCATTATGCTATTCTATTCTACATTTTTCGCCGATGAAATTTACCATAAAGAATGAATACTAAAGGGGGATGCAAACAATGACTGTTAAAGAGATTAAGGCAATAGCTAAGAGAATGGGTCTACAGGCCGGAAAAATGAAAAAAGCCGACCTGATAAGAACGATTCAGGCGGCTGAGGGGAACACCCCCTGCTTTCAGACAGGGGTCATGGAATCCTGCGGCCAGGAAAGCTGCTCCTGGCGATCAGATTGCATGTAATGTATCAATCACCCCCACCAAGTCGCTAAAGCCGGACCTGCCCTGCGGCAGGAATGTTAAAATCATGGTTTTCACTTCAAGACAGCCGGGTTGCCTGCATAAGGCATTCCGGCTTCTTTATGATAATAGATTTTTATATACTGGTATAATCAGCTTCTAATTATTGAAATATTAATGGAGGAGAATAGCATGCCGATAGCTTTTCAGAAGCTTTCAAAATACCATTATATAGGCATACTCACCTTTATCATCATCACATTCTGCCAGGTTTTTGGTCCATCAACTGCAGAAAGCAACTGGTGGCAGAAAGGCTTGGATCTTTTCTCAGGCTCAGGGAGCAGCACACAGAGTGCTCTCACCAACGAAGAGATCGGCCTCGGGCTCAAAGATGCCCTCCTGGTCGGTTCAGAGACCGTAGTTTCCCAACTCGGACGCAAAGACGGCTTCAATGCAGACCAGGCTATTCATATTCCGCTGCCCCAACAGCTTGCAACTGCCCAGGCCTGGCTCGGCAAGGTCGGCATGGCAGCTCTTCTCGACGACCTGGAATTAAAGCTCAACCGTGCTGCTGAAATGGCAACGCCAAGGGCAAAGGACCTTTTCTTCCAGGCCATCAGAGAAATGACCTTTGAAGACGTAATGAACATCTATAACGGCCCCGACGATGCTGCAACCAGATATTTCCAGAGCAAGATGTCCTCACCGCTTGCTGAGGAGATGAGTCCCATTGTTTCAGACAGCCTTTCCGAGGTTGGTGCCATAAAATCCTATGACAATGCCATGAAGGAATACAAGACAATACCCTTTACCCCTGATGTAAAGGCCGATCTGACAACCTACGTGGTTGAGAAAGGCATAGACGGCATCTTCCATTATATTGCCATAGAGGAGGCCGCCATACGCCAGAATCCAGTAAAAAGAACAACCGATATCCTGCAGAAAGTCTTCGGAGCAAATTAAATTCAAAATGCAGAATGTAGAATGATAAATTTAAAATGATGTAACATACTTGAAACATTCTAAATTTTTAATTCTACATTCTTAATTCTCAATTTTATTAAATGTCCGCTTCATCTAAAAAAGTCATCTATGCAGCCCTGGCAGGCAACAGCCTCATTGCTGTTACCAAGTTTGCCGCCGCAACGATCACAGGCAGTTCAGCCATGTTCTCCGAAGGCATCCACTCGGTGGTTGATACCGGCAACCAGGTCCTGCTTCTCCACGGCATGCGCAAGGCCCGCAAGCCACCCTGTAAGCGCTTCCCGTTCGGCCACGGCAAGGAGATATACTTCTGGAGCTTTGCAGTGGCGATTCTCATCTTTGCAGTGGGTTCCGGTGTGTCGCTCTACGAAGGCATCATTCACACCATTCATCCCGAGCCCATGGGCAATCCCCTGATCAACTACATCGTCCTCGGACTGGCCATGCTGTTCGAGGGTGCGGCCTGGTACTTTGCCTTTACCGAGTTCACCAAGGCAAAAGGCAAATGGGGCTACATAGAAGCAGTGCAGCGAGGCAAGGATCCCACCTTATTCGTGGTCCTTTTCGAAGATTCAGCCGCCATGCTCGGCATCGTTGTTGCCTTTCTGGGTGTCCTTCTAGTTGATCTTACCGGCATTCTCATCTTTGACGGTATCGCCTCTATCATCATCGGTCTGATCCTGGGGGGCACCGCTGTATGGCTTGCTTATGAAACAAAGGGACTTCTTATTGGCGAAAGTGCCAACGAAATGGTAATAGAAGGTATTCGCGAGATCATTCTCACTTATGATGGCATTGACAATCTCAACGAGGTGCTGACCATGCACATGGGCCCTGATTTTATCCTGGTCAATGTCAGTATCGACTTTCGGGACAACATCCCTGCCAGCGACCTGGAGGATACGATCGCCCGTATGGACACGCAGATAAAGGAAAAATTTTCCACCGTCAAACGCATCTTTGTGGAGGCGGAATCAAGACGGATTAAAAGCAAGAGTGCATAAATAAAAAAGAGGATCGTTATGGCTGACAAAGTAGAACCGGAAAAAAACAAATGGTACTACCGCTTTGACCAGGGTAAGAACTTCAAAATCACCGATGTGGACGAGGTCAGGTGCGTGGTAAAAATCCAATACCTCGGCGGCAGCACCGACGAGATCGAACTGCAGGAATGGGACAAACTGGAACTGCAGAAGTCGGAGTAAAAAAAATTAGCGGAGCAGCAGGCAGTAGGCAGAAATTAAAAAGACTCTGTCCTTTTGTGTCTTGAGCCCTTTTCTTTTCTCCTCAGTTCTCAGTCCTGTCTTTTCAATCTTCATTCTTCAATGATAAAACCCAAGGCCCCTCGCACCCTTTCGATTATCTTTGTGCCTTTTCTCCTCACCCCTCAGTCCTCAGTCCTCAGTCCTCAGTCCTCAATCCTCAGTCCTCAGTCCTCAATCCTCACCCCTCAGTCCTCAGTCCTCAGTCCTCAGTCCTCAATCCTCAATCCTCAGTCCTCAATGCTCACCCCTCAGTC
>JBDLJI010000097.1:0-7633 GCA_039714455.1 Thermodesulfobacteriota bacterium | reverse complement strand
AAGCCGCCCCATCCGCAAGAGTATGCCCGGGCCCTGAAGGAAGAGATGGAGGGACTGAAGTGCACCTTGATACTGGAACCTGGAAGGGTTATAGTTTCTAACGCTGGAATTCTTATAAGTCAGGTCCTCTACACCAAGCGGACCCAGACAAAGAAATTCATCATTGTTGATGCCGCCATGAACGATATGGCCCGCCCGAGCCTGTATGACGCACATCATGATATTCTGCCGGTGACTCGTAAATCCGGACAGGCAACTGATGAAACATTGGAGGTAGCGGACGTTGTAGGGCCGATTTGTGAAACCAGTGATTTTTTGGCCAGGGATCGCCAATTACCGGTTTTGGTAATGGGGGATCTTGTGGCTGTCATGACGAGTGGCGCCTACGGCTTTACCATGTCTTCAAATTACAATTCACGTCCACGGGCGGCGGAAGTTCTGGTCAAGGATGACCAGTTTTATGTGATCCGCGAACGTGAAAATTATGAGACCCTGATCCGGGATGAAAATATCCCTGATTTTTTAGAATAACCAGAATCAGTGATCGAATTAATAAAGTCTGGCCAGCAGGCCGGAACAGTTTTAGATAAATTTTTTAGATTGATGAACGCGCAAAATTTTAAATATCCCATACCTTTTGCCAAGATGAGTGGCACTGGGAATGATTTTATTATTATTGACCACCGGGAGCCTTTTATTACAGAAGCTGACCAGTCTGAGTTTGCCCGCATAGTCTGCAGAAGAAAGTTTTCGGTTGGCGCCGATGGTTTGATTTTGATTGAAAACTCGGAAACGGCTGATTTTCGCTGGCAGTTTTATAATGGCGATGGCAGCAGGGCCGAGATGTGCGGTAATGGAGCAAGGTGTGCTGCCAGGTTTGCCTTTAGGAATAATATTGCTCCGGCAAAAATGCGGTTCGAGACCACAGCAGGTGAGATTGAGGCCTTTGTTCTGGACGGGACAGGTGAGTCAGTCAAGATACGTTTAACAGCTCCGGAGGACCTGCGCTTAAATATACCTATGAATGTAGGCAGAGTGGAACAGACCCTGCACTTCATTAATACCGGCGTGCCGCATACAGTTGTGCTGGTCAATGATGCAGGTGATGTCCCTGTGGCTGACTGGGGCAGGGAGATACGTTACCATGAAATATTTCAACCTGCAGGAACCAATGCAAATTTTGCTCAGATGGTCTCCAATGATACGTTGATGGTCAGGACCTATGAGCGGGGAGTCGAAGGTGAAACCATGGCCTGCGGTACAGGTGCGGTTGCCTCGGCATTGGTAGTAACCTTACTTGAGCAGGCCAAGCCTCCTGTAACAGTCATAACTTCAGGAGGTGAAAAACTGACCATCCATTTTTCCTTAAAAGGAGAAGAAAATGACAGGCAGCTTGACCTTGCTGCCGGCATTTTTCTGGAGGGGCCGGCCCATATTATATATGAGGGGCAATTGGGTCTCGATGGGCTGCGGCAATAAATTTTGTGCAGATTTTATAATACTGGTAAAGAGTAGTTCTAAACGCTGAAATATTTTTTCTGTTATATGGTGCAGGCATTTTGAATAATGATTGAAGGAGGAGTAAGAGGATGAGTATTTTCCGAGGAGCTTTTGTGGCAATTATAACGCCACATATTGATGGACAGATTGATGAGCAGGGGTTGATTGATCTTATCGAGTTCCATATTGCAAATGGAACTCATGGCATCGTACCCTGTGGTACGACCGGCGAGTCTGCCACCATGACCCATGAGGAGCACCACAGGGTGGTGGACCTGACCGTTAAAACAGTCAATGGCCGCGTCCCGGTCGTGGCCGGTTCCGGCTCAAACAGTACTGCTGAGGCAATCGACCTGACCAGGCATGCCAGGGATGCAGGAGTGGACGGAGTTCTCATGGTATCTCCATATTATAACAGGCCTTCCCAGGAAGGGTTGTATCAGCACTATAAGGCAGTAGCTGAGGCAGTTGATGTGCCAATAATTCTATATAATGTGCCCAGCAGGACCAGCTCAAATGTTTTGCCAGCCACCGTGGCCCGTTTGGCAGAAATTGATAATATTGTCGGGATCAAGGAGGCAACCGGCTCCCTTAATCAGGTGAGTGAGGTTATCATGCTCTGTCCCGATGACTTTTCAGTTATGTCCGGGGATGATTTTACTTCCATGGCAACGGTACTGGTCGGTGGCACTGGAGTGATCTCCGTTACATCCAATGTCGCTCCCAGGGACATGGCCGACATGATGGAAGCTGCCCTGGCAGGTGATGTGGCCAAGGCCAATGAATTGCATTATAAGTTGTTCCCGCTTATGCAGGCGATGTTCTATGATAGCAATCCCGTGCCGGCTAAAACATCTCTTCAATTGATGGGTAAGATCAAGTCCGCCTCTCCTCGACTGCCTCTGTGCAGTATGGATGATGCCAGCCTGGCTAAGTTGAAGGGAGCGTTGACAGCCTATGGACTTATTTAAACAGAAAAGATACAGCAAATAATTATACTTAAAAGGTACAAAGAAAGGAGAGTTACATGACTAAAGTCATTATTGCCGGAGCGGCCGGGCGTATGGGACGGCGAATCGGGTATATGGTGAATGAGCAGCCGGAACTCCAGGTTGCAGCAGGCTTTGAACGTCCAGATAGCCCTGATGTGGGAAAAGATATGGGCGAACTTGGAGGTTACGGTTCAAACGGAGTAATGGTAGCAGATGATCTGGCAGCAGTGATCGATCAGGGTGATGTCATCATAGATTTTACCTTTCATGAGGCTACCATGAAGATCGCCCGGCAGGCTGCCCAGAAGAATAGAGCCATGGTGATAGGTACTACAGGGCTGAGCCAGGAGAACCTGCAGGAATTAACTGAGCTTTGTAATAATTTTCCCTGTGTACAGGCTCCGAATATGGCGGTAGGCGTTAATGTTCTCTTTAAGCTGGCTGCCAAAGTTGCCTCCATACTGGGTAATGATTATGACATGGAAATTATGGAGGCCCACCATCGGATGAAAAAGGATGCTCCGAGCGGCACAGCTATGAAGCTTGGTGAGGTTATGGCTCAGGCAGTCGGACGCAATCTTGATGAAGATGGGGTTTTTTCCAGGCATGGTATTATTGGTGAACGCACTGATACGGAGATCGGTCTTCAGACAATCAGGGCCGGGGATATCGTTGGTGAACACACGGTTTATTTTGCCGGTGCCGGTGAGAGGCTTGAACTGACGCATCGGGCCCACAGCAGGGATAATTTTGCCAGGGGCGCTGCCCTGGCGGCAGCCTGGGTCTACGAAAAGCCAAACGGACTTTACAATATGTTTGACGTACTCGACCTCCAGGACATTTAGTTAGGAGTATACACGACACGATATTGGCAAATCTGCTGCGTTATCGAAAGGTTCGCAAAGTTTTCACTATAGCGAACCTTTCTCAGCCTCGAAGTCGAAGTTTATACCCAAGGGGGTACTAAAAAGAGTGCCCTGTTGTTAAGGGTGTTTATACCCTGTTGTTAAGGGTGCTATCTGCATCTTCACCAATCTCGAGTCGTGAGATTCTTGGGTGGTGATTTTTTAAACAAAGAACAAGCAGGACGAATTAACCCATTATACAAGAAGGCCCTACTGAAATGATAAAAATTGAACAAGCAGACAGACTGAAGCAACTTCCCCCGTATCTTTTTGCTGAACTTGACAGGAAAAAGGCAGAGGCCAGGGAACGTGGTATTGATGTAATTGATCTTGGGGTCGGCGACCCTGACCTTCCCACCCCTGATAATATAATTAATAAGCTGGCTGAGGCATCACGCGAGCCGCGCTATCATAGATATCCGAGCTATACCGGTATGAACAACTTCAGGGAAGCTGTAGCCCGCTGGTATAAGAAAAGGGCAGATGTGGAGCTTAATCCCCTACAGGAGGTGGTCTCCCTGATTGGATCGAAGGAGGGAATTGCCCATATACCCCTGGCTTTTATTAATCCCGGTGATGTGGCACTGGTGCCGAGCCCGGCTTACCCTGTTTATGCCATTGCCACAACGTTTGCAGGTGGAACGCCCCATGAAATGCCCCTTGTAAAGGAGAACAATTTCTTGCCCGATCTGTCAGCCATCCCGGAAGAAGTGCTTGGAAAGGCTAAAATGATGTTTCTTAACTATCCGAATAACCCTACTGCAGCAGTGGCGACTTTGGATTTTTTCAAAAAAGTTATTAATTTTGCCGAGAAGCATAGCATCATGATCTGTCATGATTTTGCCTATTCTGAAATGGCCTTTGACGGTTATGTTCCCCCAAGCTTTCTGGAGACTCCCGGTGCCAAGGATGTCGGCATTGAGTTTCACTCTCTGTCAAAAACCTACAATATGACCGGCTGGAGGATCGGCTGGGCGGCAGGAAATTCAGAGATCATAGGCGGACTTGGAAGAATAAAGAGCAATATCGACTCCGGTATCTTTGAGGCTATACAGGTGGCCGGTATCGAGGCCCTTGAAGGAGACCAGCAATGTTTAACAGACATGCGGGCCATCTATACCGAGAGGCGGGATGTCCTGGTTGAAGGCTTGAAAAAACTGGGTATAAACGCTGAAGCTCCCAAAGCCACTTTTTATGTATGGTTTGAGTCCCCGTCAGGGTATACATCTTCAAGCTTTGCCAGCCTCCTCCTTGAAAAGGCAGGCATAGTGGCCACCCCCGGTAACGGATTCGGAACGCCGGGTGAGGGATATGTCCGCATGGCATTGACAGTATCGAAAGAAAGACTTGCAGAGGCCGTGACTCGTATTTCAGAGATAGGATTCTGAGGGGCTGCGATACAATGGTTATCGCCTACATCGGACTTGGAGCAAACCTTGGCAACTGCCGAGAGAATATTCTTCAGGCCTGGTCAAAACTTGGCAAGGTTAATGGGATTAAACTTCTTGCCCTTTCAAGTCCATACAGGTCAGCGCCTGTCGGCATGGAATCAGAAAACTGGTTTATCAATGCTGTAGGCAGCCTGGAAACATCTCTGGAGCCGTTTGAACTACTCAGGGAAATGTTTGTTGTTGAGAAAAGCCTTGGCAGGAAAAGAGTCCTTGACGGCATACCCGAAGACCGATCTTTAGATCTGGACCTGCTTTACTGGGGTGACAGGATAAGCGATGACCCCAGGGTGACTTTACCGCATCCGGAAATTGCTAACCGGCTTTTTGTCCTGCAGCCATTGGCGGAAATCGGACCGGAATTATGCCATCCTGTTACACACAAAACATCAGTTGAGATGTTGCAGAACTTCTTAGCAGAAAAACATGAAGCTGGTTCAGGTCAGCAGGTTCAAATTGCATCCTGGCCCAGTACAGAAAATGAGGTTTCAGAGTGACTCCGGTGCGTCTGGTCATCATAGGAATTCTTCTTTATATTCTTTACCGGCTGCTCGTAGGTCCCCGAAAAAAGAAAGGATACGGCAAAAACGGCGGCCCGGCATCACCGGGAGGTGCTGTGCAGGATGTGTTGGTTGAGGATCCGGTCTGCCATACTTATATTCCCAAGGGACAGGCAGTTCAGTTGCCCCATGATAAGAAAATGTATTATTTTTGTAGTGATAAATGCTGTGAAATGTTTCTCAAGCAAAAAGGAGCTGAAGAATGAAATTTTTTATTGATACTGCCAACATTGAAGAGATTAAGAAAGGTGTTGCACTGGGAATGGTTGATGGTGTCACCACGAATCCATCGCTCATTGCCAGAGAAAACAGGCCTTTTGAGGAGTTGCTGCAGGAGATATGTGATCTTGTTGATGGCCCGGTCAATGGCGAGGTGATCAGTCTTGATGCAGAAGGTATGGTTGAGGAGGGGAGGAAACTCGCCGCTTTTCATCCGAGTATTGTGGTCAAGATACCAATGACCACTGAAGGGTTGAAGGCTGTGAAGATTTTAAGCAGTGAGAATATCAGGACAAATGTCACCTTGATCTTTTCCTCTATGCAGGCATTAATGGCTGCCAAGGCTGGTGCTGCCTATGTAAGTCCATTTGTCGGCCGCCTTGATGATGTCTCCCAGGTTGGTATGGATCTGGTGAGCGATATTATGAATATCTACGGAAATTACGGCTATGAGGCCGAGATCATTGTCGCCAGTATCCGCAGCCCCATTCATGTGGTGGAGGCAGCCCTGATTGGTGCAGATATTGCAACTATTCCGTTAAAGGTCATTGACCAGTTGGCAAAGCATCCCCTTACTGATATCGGCATGGAAAAATTTCTTGCAGATTGGGAGAAAAGAGCAAAATAACAAGGGACTTTTTCAGGTTAATTGATTATGCGCCTGGTATTATTCATAATTTTTGTAAGTGTGTTGCTGCCGTCATTTTCAATTACTAAAGCAGCCATGTACTCTTATGTGGATCAATTCGGTAGGTTGCATTTTACCAATGTGCCTACAGATCCCAGATACAAGGAAGATCCCCGTTTTGATGCCATACGGAAAACCGCGGTTCAGGGGCGATACGGACAATTTATCAGGACGGCTGCCGAGCGATACAGCTTGGACCCTGAGCTTATACGGGCCATAATTAAAGTTGAGTCGAGCTTTAACCCTTTTGCAGTTTCTGAGAAAGGCGCCATGGGTTTGATGCAGCTTATGCCTGGGACGGCGGAAGAAATGCAAGTAGCGGCACCCTTCGAGGCCAGGGATAACATAATGGGAGGCAGCAGGTATTTGAGAAAGTTGCTAAATCTATTTGAGGGCGATTTGCGGCTTGGATTGGCAGCCTATAATGCCGGTCCCAATAAGGTTCTTGAAAATAGAAGAATTCCAAAGTTTCCCGAAACTGAGCAGTATGTGGAAAAAGTTTTGCGCGAATATGGAAAAACCAGAGCAAGTTCATTAGCAAGACAGTAGTTGGAGCAGTTTTTATAATGAGAAATATTTATACAGTTCCCAATCTTTTAACAGGCTGCCGATTTGCCATCGTGCCTGTGCTGTTGTTCCTGCTGCAGCCCGGGAGAGGGGATATTGTTGCTCTTCTGGCTTTTTTCCTTTTTTTGTCCGGGGCGTTGACTGATCTGGCCGATGGCTATCTGGCCAGGAAACACGGGATTGAATCAGTTCTGGGCAAGTTGATGGACCCCCTGGCAGACAAGATGCTTGTGGCTACACCTCTCATAATGTTGATACCCATGGACAGGATTCCCGCCTGGGTCAGCCTGCTTATTATCTCCAGAGAATTGGCAGTAACAGGTTTACGTGGTTTGGCTGCCGCCAGCGGGATAATAGTTTCAGCCAGTGGGCTTGGCAAGATAAAAAGTGTCTTTCAATACACCGCTCTCTGTGTTTTGATCTTTCCGGCAACCTTGCTGCCCATTCCGTTTCTGCACGACCTTGGGCGGGTGATACTTTACGTTTCACTGTTGCTCACCCTCTGGTCCGGATTCGATTATTTCGTGCGGCTGCAGAAAATTTATTTAAATCCACCAAGTGACTCACAGAGCACGATGTAAATTTGACAAAATTATGTGAAAAGCCTCTGTAGCAGCAGAATACAGGTTGACAGAGGAAGTGTTATTGCGGTAAAAAATAAAAGAATTGCCGGAGTGGTGAAACTGGTAGACGCACGGGACTCAAAAAACAGTTTAACTTGTAAGAATTAGCTTTTCTGTTGTTTGGAAATAGA
>JBDLJI010000096.1:0-7657 GCA_039714455.1 Thermodesulfobacteriota bacterium | reverse complement strand
GCCTTGTGCCTTGCCAGGCGCCCCGGAAGGCTAACCCGCAGAGAGATTAGCGGATTGTTAAAGAGAATTATAAAAAAACTAGACAACAAGTTGTAAGGAGTAGCAGGATAATGACACAAAAAGCAATAGACTGGAATAAATCGAGCTGGTTAAACTTTCCCACACTGCAGCAGCCTAATTGGCCAGACCTTAACAAACACAGGGCAGTTCTTCAATCCATTTCCCAGTTGCCGCCACTGGTTTTTGCCGGTGAAGCTAGACGACTAAAAAAGAAACTGGCCAAAGCAGTTACAGGTGAAGCCTTTCTCCTGCAGGGAGGTGATTGCAGTGAAGATTTCCATAACTGCACAGCTCCACGTATCAGGGAAACGTTGAAAGTTATCCTGCAGATGGCCATTGTCCTTACCTATGCCGGTGGTAAGCCTGTTATCAAGGTTGGCCGTATTGCCGGCCAGTATGCCAAGCCCCGTTCTTCTGACACAGAAAATGTCAATGGGGTTGAGATCCCAAGCTATCGCGGTGATATGGTTAACAACCCGGAAGCAACAATGGAGGCCCGCAGGCCTGATCCACAAAGATTGCTCAAAGGATATTTTCTTTCTGCTACAACAATGAACATCATGAGGGCTTTTACCAGGGGCGGCTATGCAGCACTCCACAGGGTTGACGCCTGGAATCAGGAGTTTGTTAAAAGTACTCCCATGGGCCAGTCTTATGGGCGTTTGGCAAAACATATCGCCGACGCCATCAACTTCATGCAGGTTGTCGGGATTGATACTGACACGCCCCAGTTCAACCAGGCAGAGTTTTTTACCTCCCATGAGGCTTTGCTGCTGGGTTATGAAGAGGCATTGACCAGGCAGGATTCGACAACTGGAGACTGGTATGACTGTAGTGCTCATATGTTGTGGATAGGGGACCGTACCCGACAACTCGATGGAGCCCATGTGGAATTTTTCCGTGGAGTTCTGAATCCACTTGGCATGAAGGTTGGCCCCAATCATGACATTGATGAAATAAAGAAAATTATAACCCGCTTAAACCCTGATAATGAAGCCGGCAGAATGACCCTTATCACCCGTTTTGGGGCTGATAAAATCGATCAGTTTTTGCCGAATCTTGCTCGGGAGATCAAAAAAGAAGGTTTGCAGGTCGTCTGGAGTTGCGACCCCATGCACGGTAACACCTATACGGCCGAAACAGGACACAAGACAAGAAATTTTGATAATATCCTTCAGGAAATCAGGTCCTTTTTTCAGGTTCATTGGGCAGAGGGAACGGTGCCGGGAGGTGTGCATTTTGAATTGACCGGAGAGAATGTCACGGAATGTACAGGCGGTGGCCGTGATATCAAGGACGGTGACCTTGAACTGAACTATCAGACCAACTGTGATCCTCGGCTCAATGCGGAACAGAGCCTGGAATTGGCCTTCCAGATTGCGGAAATGATTCGTAGCTGATTATGGGGAATGGACTATTTGCCCAAGGAAAGCTTGTTGAAGGTGGTATCAGGCGGTACAGGATATTTGCCGTCAAAACATGCCTTGCAGAATATGTCTGCATCGGCGCCTGTGGCCTTTATCATTCCCTCAAGACTCAGATAATAGAGCGTGTCCAGATCAAGATGTTTCCGGATTTCCTCTACAGATTTTTGAGTAGCGATGAGTTCTGTATTGGAAGGGAAATCAATACCATAATAACAAGGATTGCGGGTGGGGGGACAGCTGATGAGCATGTGCACCTCTTTAACCCCAACCTCACGTAAAGACCTAATTCTGCTTTTTCCTGTAGTTCCCCTGATGATCGAATCTTCAATCACGACAACCCGTTTGCCTTCCAGAAAGGATCGCACCGGGTTGAGTTTTACCTTGACACTGAAATCACGCATGGACTGGGTGGGCTGGATAAAGGTGCGTCCCACATAGTGATTACGGATAACACCCATCTCCAGAGGTATTCCTGATTCCTGTGAATATCCGATTGCCGCATAATTTCCTGAATCAGGAAAAGGCATTACCAGATCTGCCTCCAGCTGGCATTCCCGGGCAAGGATCTTGCCCATCTGCTTGCGGCTCTCGTAAACATTTATACCAAAGATGTCACTGTCAGGACGGGCAAAGTAGACATGCTCAAAAATGCAGAAGCTGTGTTTTTGCTTGGGCCAGGGGAAAAGTGATTTAAGTCCGTTTTTATCAATGATTAACACCTCTCCCGGCTCAATATCCCTGATATAATGAGCTTCCACCAGGTCAAGGGCACAGGTTTCCGATGCCACAATATAGGCTCCGTTGCTAAGCTGGCCCAGGCAGAGAGGCCGGAACCCACCGGGATCGCGTATTGCCACCAACTGGTCCTGGGTCATCAGGAGCATGGAGTAGGCGCCTTTGACCTTGGAAAATGTTTGAGTTATGGCTGCTTCCAGTCCTTTTGGAGAGTTGCGGACCAGAAGATGAACAACTACCTCGGTATCCATGGTGGTTTGAAATATGGAACCCATTTCTTCCAGGTCATCACGGAGTTCCCTGGTGTTAACCAGGTTGCCGTTATGGGCCACTGCCAGGGTGCCACCCTTGTGGGAAACCGTGAAGGGCTGGGCATTTAAAAGATGGGATGCGCCGGTGGTGGAATAACGGACATGACCGACTGACAGGTGGCCTTTGAGACCCTTGAGAATATCTTCGGTAAATACTTCGGGTACCAACCCCATGGCTCTATGCTGAGATATCTGGCTGCCGTCAGAGGTTACGATGCCGGTGCTTTCCTGTCCACGATGCTGCAGAGCATAGAGCCCGAAGTAGGTGAGCCTGGCAGCATCAGAGTGCCCGAAAATACCACAGACTCCACATTCATCCTTGGGGCGATCTTTTAATGTCTGTTCCATTTTTCTCTGTGATGGTTGGTGCATGCGGTTCATCTTTAAAAGAAAGACAATATAACTACTTTTTGAGAATGTTCAATGTATCAATTTAACACATTCGTAAAAAATTTCGTAGTCATCAACGGGGCCTAGTAAAATCAATACATTACAGACGCAATACCTGTCCGCATCATGCTTTTTGATGCCGACAACTTATTTTTTTGTGCAAGAGGAGGATTTGTCGTCTGATATGGAAAAATTATCCAGACCGCGGTAAAAATTAACCCATGAAGAGGTGTTATTCAGAGACCAGTTTCTGGGAGGAACGAAACCGCTTTTGAATTTTCCTTCGAGGCCATTGGGCTTAAGCCTGTCATAGGCTAACACATAGAGGCAGCGCTTTTTGCCCGGATAAACCTCGCACCAGCCATTATGGCTGCCGCCACAAGGTCCGTTTAAAAGATATTTGGCGCAGCGGGATTGGGGACAGAGAAAAGCCAGCTTTTCTAATGTGCAGTCGCCACAGTTCAGGCAACCAAAGAGGGCCGCTTTATTTAAATACTCAAAGGTGGAAAGGGGGCCTCGCATGCGGGTTTCATCCAAACGAAGGCATATTTTTTTACAGAACTCATAGAGGTTTCCCTCAGGCTCGAAAGCCACTTCGTGGACCCAGTTGGAAAAAGAATAGGCTGAAAGCCAGGGAGGTTTTCTCCGCTTCCTTTTTGTTTCCCGTGGAGTGTTGAGACCTGTTTCATGATCTTTTTCATAATAGTGAAATGCGTCCGCTGGGTAAAATGAGAGATCAGGAATGAGACTCTGCCAGTCCGAAGCCATCTGGTCGGCCTGGGAGAGTACAAAATCGATATCCTCAAAGTTAAGCGCCGGTCCTCCAATATGGACACCGTCATAGCCAAGCCCTTTTAAAACCGCCAGTAGTTTGGCCGCCCGTACAAGCCTGGCTTTTCTGCCTTTATCAGCAGTACGCGCCTCCCATTGGATCTGTTCATAGAGGGAATCGGGAATCAGGCAGCCTGGCAGTTTCCCTTCATGCATGAGTTCAACTACCTTGAGGCTTGGAATAAAAACATTGCCGAGGATCGGGATATTGAGCTGGCTCTGCTTCATGTACTGCAGAAGTTCATGGAATTTTCGAACATCATATCCCAACTGGGTTATGACAAAGTCTGCTCCAGCAGCGACTTTGCGGTGCAGCTTGTAATACTGCATAACCAGCTCGGACTCCAGCATCTTAAACGGTGAGACAACAACGCCTTTGAGAAAGGGAATGCTTGTCTCTTGGTTGTCACTTTTTTCATTTTCCAGGAAGGTTTCCCCTTTTTTATTCATCCCGGAGAGCATGTCAAGGACATGAATCGTATCAAGGTCGTATACAGGTTTTGGATAACCGCAGTAACCTTCCTTGGGGTAGTCGCCTGCAATAACAAGCAGGTTGTGCAAATTATGCCTGTCCCAGCCAAAAAGCAACGACTCCATCTGGTTCCTGTTCTTATCCTTGCAGGAAAGATGGATAATTACTTCGGAGCCCATGGCCAGAATTTCTGTACCAAGAGTTTCTGGAGAGAGGGCGGGTTGCCCTCCGGCATTTTCTGTAATGCTGAGGGCCTGAAAACGCCCGTCTGCAGCAATATCTTTCGCCAGATTGACGATCCTGTTGATTTCCTGTGTCCTGCCTCCCCGTCCTGGGACGAGTTCAAATGTCAGGGTAAATTCATCAGGATCTTTGAGAGAACGACGCAGCCTTGAATTATGATCTTCCATAAGAGAATGTTTCGACAGACTCCTGGTTTTAAACTTGAACTTGACGCTTGATTCCTGTATTCAGTTCCTACTTGCCTGAAAAGCTGCCCCAAAATTTTCCCCAGGTAAGTATTTATACGTATATATTAATACTATTTAAGCAAAGATGAAACAGGTACTCAATAAAGGAATATAATTATCTTGGAATATCTATTATTTGCCTTACTGGTATTGTATCTGGTTGTAGAGGCAGCGGAGCAGTTTCTTGCCATTATCAACCTTAAATATCTTGCTGTACATGGAGCAGAAGTTCCGCCTGGTTTTGAAAAGCATGTTGATAGTTCAACACTGATGAGAATACGGGATTACACGGTTGAACATGGCCGTGTAGCTCGAATTGCAGCAGTTGTTTCAATGGCTTTCACCGTTTTGTTTCTCTTTGGCGGGTTGCTGAACTGGCTTAACAGTTTTATTGCAGAGCGGGGTTGGTCTCCGGTTGTTTCAGGGGTCATATTCTTTATGGTGCTGATATATGGGGAAACTCTTATTAACATACCATTTTCCCTCTATAATACTTTTTCCATTGAAAAACGCTTTGGATTTACGAATCAGACTCTAGCACTCTGGGTAAAGGATCTTGTAAAATCGCTGATTTTGAATACCCTGCTGCTGGGCTTTCTGCTGTATGTGCTGTTGTGGTTGATCCGGGTTCTGCCCGATTTATGGTGGCTGGCAGGTTGGGTTTTCTTTTTGTTCTTCAGTATCTTTCTGTTGTACATCTCGCCATATGTTATTGAACCTCTGTTTAATAAATTCAAGCCCATGGAAGATACATCCCTGGAAGGGCGCATTAAAGAGATCATGGCCAGAACGGGCTTGAAGATTAACAGGGTGTTTTCCATGGATGCATCCAAAAGAAGCAGTCACAGCAATGCCTATTTCACAGGCATAGGCCATGTAAAGAGAATTGTCCTGTTTGATACCTTGCTGGCGAATCATGTGGATGACGAAATAATAGCCATCCTGGCTCATGAAGCTGGGCATTGGAAGAAGAAACATATTTTTAAAATGCTTGTTTTCAGCCAGACCATAGGACTGTTCGGATTTTATTTAGCTTATAAACTGACAGCAGGAGACGTACTTGCAGATGTTTTTATGCTGGACATCCCCACCATACATGCAAAACTTTTATTGGTTGTCTTTATCGGCACTCTTGTGTTATTTCCACTCAGGCCTTTCATGGCATATATCTCCCGTCGGCATGAGGTTGAGGCCGACAATTTTGCCCTGCAGTTAACAGGAACCCCTGGGCCAATGGCAGATGCCTTAATTAAACTTGGAAAGGACAATTTGGCCAATCTGCATCCGCATCCATTGTATGCAGCGGTTTACTACAGTCATCCACCCCTGGTGCAGAGGGTGAAGAGAATTTTATCTGTAGAGGCAAATGGTGCCTGAAAAAAGAGATGTTATGGACACGATTGCATGACAGAAAAAGAAATTGATAAATATCAGGCCCCGCAAGCAT
The DNA here is from genome assembly GCA_039714455.1 of Thermodesulfobacteriota bacterium. Taxonomy (GTDB): domain Bacteria; phylum Desulfobacterota; class Desulfobulbia; order Desulfobulbales; family BM004; genus BM004. Next base: position 1,514 of record JBDLJI010000096.1, on the reverse strand, counting down.
TTCATGAGCATACGGAAGAGTATGATAGTTGGTTTGAGGATAGCCTGGTTTATGAGATAGAGGTGACTGCCTTAAGATCCCTGCATGTTGAAATGGATGATCCGAAGATGGAGATAGGCGTAGGGCCGGGCCGTTTTGCCAAGACGCTGGGGGTTTCCTTTGGTATAGACCCAGCCTGGGCACCGCTCGCGCTTGCTTACAAAAGGGGGATCAGGTGTTGTCAGGCATTTGGAGAGCAGCTGCCTGTAAGAGACAGGATAATTGGTACGATATATATGCTCTTTACCCTGTGTTTTGTGGCTGATCCACAAAAAACATTACGGGAATGCTCCAGAAGTTTAAAAGATGGTGGGCATCTGATCATCGGTATGATTCCTTCTGGTAGTGCATGGGGCAGAAGCCTGGCTACCAAGAAAAAGGCAGGTCATCCCCTTTATAAATATGCCCGTTTTTATACTATAGAAACTGTAAAGAAGTGGTTGACCGATGCAAATATGAGTATTGTGGAGTGCAGGTCAACCTTATACCAGATTCCTGGGTGCGTAGAGCAAAATGAACCCCCCAAAGATATTCTTGATGAACATGCAGGGTTTGCAGTTATCGTAGTGCGGAAGAATCATGCATAGAATATCAACCAGATCAAGGCACAATGGTTTGTTGCCTTTCAGGTTTTCACAAGTGAAAATTTCTTATTGATTAGAGGCGAAAGAAACGTCAGGACGGGGCTGCGCATGTTTTGGGGTGGCGCAACGGTTAATGAAGCCCCTTAGCAGGAATAACTGATTCGGGTTCAGCCCGACAAATTGAATACCGCACTGTCTCAAGTCGTCAGCTGCTAAAAAATCTTCGGTCTCAACAGACCGGTCCCAGGCATTGCTGCAAGGAATTGCCTCGACAAAACGGTCATCAGAAATGAGGTCGACTTTAAGTTTGGAATAATCAGCGTCTCTGTTTTTGGGATCATGGTAAGTTATTTTAGCGCCACCCAAAGAGATATCACTGACTGTACCGATGATTTCTGGGCTGGATGTAATAAGAACAGCAGTTACACCGCTTGATATTGGCGATCGCTGATGGAGACGGCGCTCATTATATTCAGAGCTTTCTTCCATTATATTACTCCTGAAAAATTCTTTATGTATCAATAATAATTCATAATCATCGATATGTCTATATTATTTTATACTGTCCGTATGGTCTAAAATGCACAGAAAGATGATGCAGGGGCCATAAACTGTTGTGGTTGCAAGGCTGAGATGGAGAGTTGTGGGTTTGGTGTCTCTATAAATATTTAAAAACAAAAAAGGCCGAACATCTGTTGTGTCCGGCCTTTTCCTTTAATGATGGGCGCCTCAATTACTTTTCGGTTTCCTCAACTTCCGGGACTCTGCCTTCTGTTAAATCCCGGCCTTCCAAGTAGCGGATGATGGATTCTGCCGCCTCTTTGCCCTGGTAGGCAGCCTTGGCAGCAGTTTGCGGACCAAGCACGGCGTCGCCGCCGGCAAAGATCCAGT
>JBDLJI010000095.1:0-7673 GCA_039714455.1 Thermodesulfobacteriota bacterium | reverse complement strand
GCATTTTTACAGCCAGGGATCTTAAATACTCAAATGACAAGTGGATCAGAAAGCATCTGGCCGTCATGGGCCTCCGAACTATTTGGGAACTCCGTGGGAAACCATGTATTCCTGTCGAGGATGCTCCGGCTTCAAAGAAGGGTATTATTACTTCAAAGTCTTTTAGCCATCCGGTAACATCACTGGAAGAACTGAAGGAAGCTGTAGTCACCTATGTATCAAGGGCTGCTGAAAAACTCCGTTTTCAACATTCAATCGCAAACGCCCTCCATGTCTTTCTTTCAACCAACCGTTTTAAACCTGACACCCCGCAATATTCGAACAGTTTACTGATGGTGCTGCCGGAGCCGACTGCATCAACACCAACATTGATAAAGCGTTCGCTGCATGGTCTTGAAAAAATTTACCAACCGGGGTTTGAGTACAAAAAGGCTGGTGTCATGCTTACTGGAATCATGCCGGAAGCCTATCGACAAGGAAACTTGTTTAACCAGGGCAGAGATGACAGGAATTTGATGGGTGCCCTAGACAGTATTAACGCCAAGTGGGGTCAGAGTACTGTGCAGTATGCTGCAGCTGGTTTTAAAAAGGCTTGGATGTTTAAGCGTGAACAGCTTTCAAAGACATATACCACACAATGGAATCAACTGCCGGTAGTAAAGGCATCAATTTGAGCAAAGTTAAGATGTCCGATTGCTATGACAACTCCAAAAGTGGACCATTACCCTTTTATCCAACTACCATGAAGGTTCGTATTAATTCAAAAACATTTAACTGTTGCTTCCAATCCAGCTGCATTTTTGCTATTTCCTTTTAGGTTGGATAATAAGCCAGGGGGAGACTATGGAGAACTGTCCAAAGTGTGGTTATAAGAATGAAGTAAATTCAGTAGAATGTTCATCTTGTGGAGTTATTCTTAATAAAGAAAAGCTCCTTGAACAAATTAGTGCAAAAGAAAAAGCCTTATCAATTAAGCAAGAGGCATTAAAAAAAACAAGGGCTCTCAGAGAAGCGAAGCGGCAGGAGGTGAAAGCGGAGGTCGAAGCGAAAATGACGGTTTATTCTTTCAGAAGAGAGGTGAACCTGCCTATAGAAAAAGTCTGGTCATTGTTAGGAGATTTCACAAAAGCCCCTAGCCCTGAAATTAAGGTTGTAGTTGAAAAGGAAGGGGATATGGATACTAATGGTGTCGGAACGATAAGAAAAATAACAATTGGGAAAGTATGTGTGCGTGAAATTCTCGACTCAGCAAATCCACCTTATACATTTACATACAGAATATTGTCTGGCGCACCAATAAAAGAATATCAAGGAAAAGTTAGACTTGAACGAAGAGAAAGTTCAACCATAATTCATTGGCATGCCGATCTTATACCGAAAATTCCCCTTACTGGATGGGTCTGCAGCAAAGTGGCAAGTGAGGCGCAACATAGCTTAATAGATGCAGTCGAGAAATCAATTTAAATAAGTAACTATAGCCACTGCACATGATAACATTAAAAACGACTGGGAAAAGTCAACATTGTGGCAAGAAATATAGACCCTTGAATATAATATATTGAGTCAGATTTTGTATGACAAAACTCAAGATGTTGGCAAGTTTGACTTATAGAATGTGCTGTAATACCCAATAACCCTACCTAGCAAATTCAGCCATTACAAAGAATTTACCCCCGTTGTAACTATTTTAAAGAAATATTTGTTCAAATGCTTTTCTGCCACATTGCAGTGCATACTTCAAGAAACATTACCCAGAAGCTTTGTTTCAATTTTAAAAAACCTGTGTTTACCAATAGACAAACTCTGTAGACAATTTCTCAAATATAATCTGGGAAAAATAAAATTACTGTGTTTTTTTGCAATTATTACAGGGTTTCCCTTATTTGTTCTTTTGCCATTTTGTGGTTAACAAATAAGTATATTGGGAAGAGGAATATATAATTTAAATGTGACTTGGCTACTCTTGTTGAGGAGGAAAAAATGGACTGCAAAAGAGATTACAGGCAAGAAGGTTATCAGCAAGGGTATAAAGACACCAGAAGCATTCCAAAAAGGTCTTTTCTACTGTTTTACTCTGATTGCAATCTATGTAGAGGTGGAAAGAGATCGAAAGATGTATGGAAAAAGGAATGAATAACAATCGAACTGCTCCCCAATCCCTCGACATAGTCAACCAGTTTATCAATCTCTCCTCCTTTTTTTACTAGATGACTATGTCAATAGGGGTACATGAATGAAAAGAAAGCCGAAATTTTACTTACTAAAAAAATACAAAAACAAGCCGGTTAGCAGTTTGGCTCAAACAGGCATAAATTCTATTGCATTATGAAAGGAACAGCAGGCCAGTCGGCTCAGATGTCGCTAACTTAATCGTTAAATTAAAATACTTCTGCAACTATTGTTAAGTGGCCTGGGCGATCAAATCATTACAAACAATGGCAAGGATGTTTTAATCAGTAATACAAGAAACAAAAGAACAATTTCACAATAATAAATAGTTAGACGCTACTTGGGCCAACGTTCCCCACGGGTAAGACCGGACATGTTATAGTGGCTATTAATAACTAAAGAGGAGGTTCAAATGAAACAAATTCGGATGAAACAAATTTTGTGGTTCCTATTGTCCGTTCCGCTACTATATTCCAGCGGAGCTGGAGCGGCTGATGACCCGATCAAAAGCGCAATGAGCGCCGCACCCGCCTCAATTTCAGCACAGGCGACAATCATGGATTGGACTTTCAAAGTGTTACGGAAGGGCACTAATACTTGGACATGTCTGCCAGACCGATCGGACACACCTGGCATCGATCCGTGGTGTGTCAACGAACCGTGGCTCAACTTCCTGAAGGCTTATGTCAAGAAGGAGCCGCCCAAATACGATCAGATCGGTTTCGCCTATATGTTGATGGGCGATACCCCGGTAAGCAACACCGACCCCTACACCACCACGCCCACGAATCCTGATGATTGGGTGACAGACCTCGGGCCGCACTTAATGATGTTGATCCCGGATAAGGAGCTTCTAAAAGTGATTTCAAAGGATCACCTGAACGGCGGTCCCTGGATCATGTGGCCCGACACCCCTTATGCCCACATCATGATTCCGCTAGAGAGTCGAGGGCGCTGAAGAAGTTCGTACTCCGGGAACGTGGTCTTGCAACTACTGTAAGAACGCTGTCAGGGCTCGCAAGTCAACATTGCGCCTAACGAGGCGCTGGAGAGTGGCGCGGTAAACAGAACCGCGCCACTCACCCATAGCGTTAAACAATCCTGCGAATGTTCAATTTCCCTCCCCTCCCAAAAACTAAACAATTGAAATTTCTCTTAACAGGTCTGTTTATCTCCTAACTTTTCATGATTATCATCTATTTATAAAAGATGTACTGTTTTATAACATATTGATTTTGGGAATATTTATCACGGTAAGAAAATTGCAGGGATTGCCACATTGTTCCCTGTACAAGTATAGAGGAGGCAATGTCATGAAAAATACAAATGCATATGCTTATAGTTTAGTGATTTTATTCGTCCTTTTCTCCTTGATAATACCCGTTCAGGGAGTTCAGGCTGCTTCAGAGGAAAAAATCCCTGCGGCAGTATCCAATGAGGTTTATGGAGACCAGTTGGGAACAGTCAAGTTTCCGGCATCCTGCACTCAAGAAGCCAAACGGTACTTGAATCGTGGTCTGGCCCTGTTGCACAACATGACATATGAAGATTCGAGAAATGAATTTGCTCAAGCCGTAATAGCAGACCCTGAATGTGCTATGGGATATTGGGGGCAGGCGATGACCTTTGTCCATCCGTTATGGTCAGACCCTCCTGCTGAAGAAGATTTTAAAAAGGGTTTTGATTTATTGAAAACTGCTAAAGCGCAAACAAAAAAGGCCGAATGGGAAAAGGCATTTATTACGGCCGTTGATGCATATTATGCAGCCGGCAGGAATGATAAGGAAAAAGAGAATATCAAACTTTTTGAAAGAGAATGGGAAAAGGTTTATCGACAATTTCCTGATAATATTGAGGCCGCAAGTCTTTTTGCGGTTGCACACCTTGCAACTGTTGACCCTGCTGACAAGACATTTGCAAAGCAGAAACGTGCCGGAGCCATAGCTGAAAAAGTTCTTATAGAATTACCCGACCATCCAGGAGCACACCATTACATTATTCATGCTTACGACTCTCCTGAGCTGGCTGACAGAGCATTAACAGTGGCGAGAAATTATGGAAAACTTGCACCGGATGTCCCTCATTCCTTACATATGCCTACGCATATTTTTACAAGGCTTGGTTACTGGGATGAGTCGATTGCCATGAACAAAAGGTCTGCCGATGCAGCTTTAAAGCATCCTGTGAATGGCCAGATTTCCCTGCACCATCCCCATGCGCTTGATTATATGGTTTATGCTTATCTGCAGACAGGTGAGGACCAAAAGGCGTTGGATGTATGGAATGCTCTTAAAGCCCTTAAAGGGCCTTATCAGCCGCATGTTGCTTCAGCCTATACTTTTGCTGCCGTGCCTGCCCGCATAGCCATGGAACGGCAGGAATGGGAAATTGCTTCCTCTCTTGAATCTGGAAAACCAGAGAACTACCCATGGGAAAGATTTCCTGCAATGGAAGCAATCACGTATTATGCAATAGCGGTCGGTGCTGCGAAAAGCGGTGATGGTCCATCAGCCGTCCAGGCAATCAATGTACTGAGAGAACTGGAAAAGAAGACTGCAGAGACTTCTAGGTATTGGGGCAAGCAGGTTGAAATACAGCGTATCTCTGCAACGGCATTGCTTAAGTACCATGAAGGAAAAAATGTAGAAGCGCTTTATTTAATGAGACAAGCTGCCGGACTGGAGTCTAATACAACAAAACATCCTGTCACTCCTGGAGAGATACTCCCGGCCCGCGAGTTGCTGGGTGACATGCTCCTTGATCTGGGGCATTACAAAGAAGCGGTGGCTGAATATGAAGCTGCCCTGGATCGCAGCGCCAATCGTTTCAACAGCCTGTATGGAGCAGCCAGAGCCGCAGAATTGGATGGTGATAAGTATAAAGCTGCCCTTTACTATAAGAAACTTGTTGATACGGCATCTGAAGATTCTAAACGGGAGCGACTACTGCAAGCAAAGGCATTTCTGGCAGAAACATAATGCCTTTAAATATTAACTTCCTTCGACACTCTGTTTAATGAGCGTTGTATCTGCCGCCTTCGTCTTAGGCGGGGTCTTTACTTCCTTAAGAGCTTCCTTGGTTTGGGAAATTTGCACGTCAACCTTGGCCCCTCTGGAAATAGAGATATATTCCTGATAAAATATTTCCCCTTTTCCCCTGGAATTTGTCCCTATCTCAATATCATTGCCCTCAAGTTTTCCATTAAATTCACCGTCTATAAATATTTTACCCCCTGCCTTTACTTCTCCTCCATTGAACTTGCCGGAGATCTTCACATCTTTCCCTGCGGTGATGTTTCCACCACGCAGTTCACCCTCAATATCAACACTGCCTTCTTTTGTTTCTATATTTCCCTTGCAGACTCCTTTTATTAGGATGTTTGAATCTTGCATTGAAGTTATATTACCTTCAACGTCTCCGCTTAATTCCAAATCACTGGTAATATTAATATCTCCTACCAGCTTGCTGCCTTTTAAGATTTTGTTCACACTTGAACTTCTGACAGCTGTTGCCGACGGTCTAACAGGAACATTTTCCTTCAGTTCGTTTTTTTCATGCTCCTTATTTCCACTGCCGGTTGTTTTAATTTTTTCTTCGTATGAGTTCTTTTTATTAAACATTCTGTTCCTCCATCGTTATAGCGGGTGATTGCGATAAGTAATTGCTTTTTTGGGCTCGCACTGAAAATCGAAACAACAATACCTAATCGACCCGAATACTTTTTTTATAAATAAAATAATGTAATTTCAAACAGGTCACCAATAAAAAACAACCGTCCAATTTCGCCTGTTCCCAACAAAAAAAATAGAGTCTGCAATTGTTCCCAGCAATATAGCCAAAATATCCAGATAATCAAACCTGCCACAAAAAATAATTTATACCGAGTCGAAAGAACCACTTTGCAAAGTGGTTCTTTCGACTACCAGTGTGATTGTTTATGATTATTAAAAATCAACATATCCACTGGACCCCTTGACTCTGATTAAGAGAGTGAAAAGTCAGATCAACACCAATAGAATGACAGGATAGCGTTAGGTTGAAAGTATTGGGCAATGCAAGTATAACAGCATATATTTATTCATTAAATATCCAAAGGTGCCTCCATGAAAAAAATAGCTTTTTTTATGTTTGTTCTGTTAGTTCTGAGTGCTTGTGCTAAGACTTCAGGTGTTGATCCTTTAGCTGATGACACAAACATGATTTCAAGGTCAGAAAAGAGTTTTGACACAACTGCCTTAGGAGTAAAAGCTGACACCTTAAAAGAATCTCTTCAATGGAACGAAAAAAGTCAGCAAAATATAGTAGAACAGCGATGGGCAGAGGCGATTAGAACCTCTTCTGCCGCCATTGCAATTAACCCTAATTTGACTCCTGCCTATATAAACAGAGCATGGGCGTATATTGAAACGGGGTTGTTCAATAAGGCGATTGAGGATTGCAATAAAGCGATCGAAATTGATAACAATAATGCGGCCGCATTTAATAATAGAGGTCTTGCCTATTCGAAACTTGGCGAAGATAAAGAGGCTATTGTGAATTACCGTAGGGCTTGCGAGTTGGGCGCTGATGTTGCATGTGATAATTTTAAAGAAAAAACCGGTTATTTCCCGTCAGAAGAGATAAATTTTCTTTTAAATAAGAGTGTCGAGGGACTTTCTGCTGGTAATTATGGACTGGCTGTTGATTTTTCGACTCAAGCACTTGAGATTGAACAGAATAATGAACATGCCCTTTCTATTAGATGTGGTGCAAAAGCTAATCTTGGATTATTTGATGCAGCAGAAAAAGATTGCTTGCAAGCCATAAAAATAAATCCTGATTTTTCTAGGGCTTACAATAATTATGGTTTTGTTCTGGAGAAAAAAGGAGCAGGAATGTTAGCTATTATCTATTATGAAATTAGTTGTAGATTAGGCAGTAATCCAGGATGTGAAAATAATAAGCGGCTGCTGGATAATTGATTTGCACTAATTTAACTGTTAGACATACCGGCAGATATGCGGACTCTTCAATTTTGTCATTATAACAGGTTGTTCTGAATCAGTTTATTTACAACGGTCTTGATGTATGAACCAAGACGTTTGTTGATATTATCCTGGGCATAAGTATCTGAGGAAAGAGAGAAAACCAGTTTTTCTGTTTTCGCGTCGTACAGATTACTCTCAAAACCGAATTTTTGCTGGTTGGTCGTGCTGACTGTACGGTAAGCAAAGATGCTGTTGTAGTAGTCGTACATGTCGATAGTGTAATAAGATTGTTGTCTAGCCTTGATATCCCCCACTCGCGTAATAATAACACCGTCAAACTCCATACTTTCTACAGTTTGCACAATTGTCGCATTGTCTCGTATCTTGTCATGCGGGATAAGGGTATGGCTTGAAAATGCCATGACTCCCTTGGCTTTCAAATGCGGCGGGCATAAGTGTGAAGGTCGCGTGTCTTACCCTGGGAGATCTGTCAATTGGCCTTGTGCTACGAGCGCCGTGAGGTGCTAAGAAGGGTTG
>JBDLJI010000094.1:0-7735 GCA_039714455.1 Thermodesulfobacteriota bacterium | reverse complement strand
CGTGCGACTCCAGATAGGGATTGGAAGTCTTTAGGAATTCTATAATAAGCGCCTGACGCCTTGATTTGAGAATGGATATGCTGTTTGAAACAGAAGAAGATTTTTCCTTAAGAAGTAGAAGATTTGTCCGGGTTGGATGAATCATAATTTATTCCTTGGACTGCTTTTCCAGGAAACTATCTGAAACCAGATCAAATGTTTGGAGTATCTCCAGTCCCATGTCCAGAGTCTTATATATCGAACGTGCATGGGTTCCCTGATGAACAAATTGGTTCTCAAATTCAGCAGCAAAATCGAGAATTAACTGGTCGGGTTCTGCCATGCCGTCTCTTCCTACAATGGCCTCCAGTTTTTTAAGTTCCCTCCCTTTAGCGTAATGTTTATAGAGTTGATTTGCCAGGTCCCTATGATCCTCGCGGGTTCTTTCATCACCAATACCTTTTTGCATTAGCCTTGATAAACTCGGGAGTACATCAATTGGCGGGAAAACTCCCTGTTGGTGTAACTCACGGCTCAAAACTATCTGCCCCTCAGTAATATATCCGGTAAGATCAGGAATCGGGTGCGTGATGTCATCTTCCGGCATAGTGATAACCGGAATCATGGTTATGGAGCCCTTTGAATCTCTAATACGCCCGGCCCGTTCATAGAGGGAGGCAAGATCCGAGTACATATATCCAGGATACCCGCGGCGACCGGGAAGTTCTTTCCTGGCATTCGAGATTTCCCTCAGGGCATCACAGTAATTTGTCATATCAGTAACTAAAACAAGTATGTCCATATCATGGTCAAAGGCCAGATATTCAGCTGCTGTCAAGGCAAATCTGGGTGCCATTAAGCGTTCCATGACAGGATCATCCGCCATGTTAATAATGGCAGCGAATTCGGATTCAATGTCCTGCAGCGCTTTAAGATAGAACGAGTATTCGTGAAAGGTAAGTCCCAGGGCAACAAAAATAACAGCAAATGATTTAGAGCTTTCCCTCAATTTGGCATTCTGTAAAATCTGAGCCACAAGCTCTTTAGCCGGCAGACCTGCACAGGAAAATATAGGAAGTTTCTGGCCCTTGACCAGTGTATTCAAACCGTCAATAGCGGATATCCCTGTTTCAATGAATTCCTCAGGACGAAGCCTGGAAACTGGATTTATCGGATAGCCGCGAGCAGGCCGCCATTCCGATGCCAAAAACATCGGCAGACCGTCAATGGGTTTAAAGGAACCGTTAAGCCTTCTGCCAAGAATATCTTTGGAAAGGGGTACCTGGCGGATTGTATCAGTAAATATGATATCAGCATTTTCCAAATTAAGACCCCTGGTTTCTCCAAAAAGCTGAATAAGAACATTTCCCTTTGTAACTTCAAGGATTTCTCCTTCCAACTCAATATTATCCGGGCCAATGACTTTAACCACTTCACCGATCCTGGCGGAATGAACATCTTCAACGTGAAGTAGTTGGCCTGCTATTCTGGAAGTAGTCCTGTATTTATGTTCAGCAAGTCTCATATTTGGTTTTCACGCTTTTCTGGTTTTACCTTTCAGGTATACTTCAGTGACACTTCTGATAATATCAAGTGTTTTTTGAGGTTGGCAAAAAGCATCATCAGTATAGGCATTCTGCGCCAGAAAACCGGACCGGATATTCTCAGCTACTGTCATCACAAGTCGATCCTGCTCCTGTAGACCTTCTATACCGACAATTTCCATGATTTCTTTAAGGGATTCCTCCTTATGCAGGATTTCCCGACAGCGGTTGCGTAAGGTTTGCCAGTCTCCGGAGAAATTTTCCTTGAAATAATCCTCAAGGATATTCTTGTACAGGGAATAGCTCTGCATCCAATTTATAGCCGGGAAATGTCTGCTGTTTGCCAGGGTGGTATCAAGCATTAAAAATGCACCTGAGGTCCTGAGAAGGGACTGAGTTACAGGTTCGGTAAAATCTCCTCCCGGAGGAGAGACTGAAAGGATCATGCTGAGAGAACCAATATCACCTGACAGAGTTTCTACGATGCCGGCACGTTCTACAAACGATGAAAGGCGGGAGGCAAGATAGGTCGGGTATCCTTCCTCTCCGGGCATTTCTTCAAGTGATGAAGATATCTCCCGGAGCGCTTCAGCCCATCGGGATATGGAATCAGCCAGAAGCAGGACATGGAACCCGAGATCACGATAATATTCACCGAGGGTAACAGCCGTGTAGATGGATGCTTCCCGTGCAGCAACAGGCATGTTAGAGGTATTGACAACGAGAACAGTTCTTTCCATTAAAGGTAAGTTGGTTCGTGGATCTTCCAGTTCGAGAAACTCTTCAATCAGTTCAGACATTTCATTACCGCGTTCACCGCAGCCGGCATAAATAACGATATCTACATCAGCATGTTTGGCGATTGTCTGTTCCAGAATAGTCTTGCCCGTACCAAACCCCCCCGGTATGATAGAAGTTCCCCCCCGTGCCAAAGGAAAAAGGAAATCTATAATGCGTTGTCCGGTTATAACCGGTTCTTTGGGGCTGATCTTTTTTTTGTAAGGTCGGGGAACCCGCATGGGCCAACTGTGATATCCGAGAATCTCAGTTCCATTGTCCAATTTGCACAGAGTTTCTTCCAGGGTTATTCCGCCCTGCGAAATATTTTCAACCATGCCGCTTGTTCCCGGAGGTACAATTATGGGATGCTGGAATGGACCTTCATCTATATAACCGATCTTGTCACCACTGGAAACAATGTCACCATCCTTGACCATTGGAATAAAGGACCACTCCTTTTTTAGATCGAGAGAGGAGTCCAGGTGGATAGGATAAATAAAAGATCCTGTTTTATCTGCAAGCACATCAAGGCGACGCTGCAGACCATCAAACATTACTGATAACAGTCCTGGACCAAGTGTTGTGGCAAGTGAAACACCCAGCCCTTTAACCGGCTCATCGAGGCCAAGACCGCTGGGATCCTCATAGACCTGCAGAACCGTGCCGTCTTTTTCAAGCCTTACAACTTCGCCGGTCAGGTTCTGCTCTCCGACAGATACCCTTTCAAAAAGGGTCAGGCCTGTAAGGTCGGTACGAACAGTTGCGCCTGAAATTGATATGATTTTTCCTGTTGTAACAGTCTTCATATATTTAATTGCACGTGATAGCCAATAGCCTTGCGTAAAAGCCTGACAGCGTAATCTTCTCTCCTGGTTTCCGTTTTCATCGGTGGTGGCATAATAACAAAAACCAAGTCCAATCCTCTCTCCATCTCACGCAACCTGTTGTCAATACTTTCGGTTACAAGCCGTTCATCGATAACAACCAAACCATATTCAGGTTTCTGGACAAATTGTTCCAGCAGAGACTCCAATCCGTCGCTATCACAGACATGCTGTTCGAAACCGGCCAGACCGAAGCCATACCTGGCATCCTTTTCTGTAAAAAAGATAATTCGTTTATTCATACTATTATACTTTTGCGTACTGTCTCATCTTCCAGTTGGATTGTGTTAAGTACCATGCTGATATTTCTTGCATATCTGAATTGCTCCCATAGATAGAAAAGGATATCACCAACCTCTGTTCTTTCATACGACCATCTTCTTAGTTTTTTCGTTATCAAGCTCAGAAGCAATGTTTCGAGTTCAGCTGCAGAAGATATATCCTCTTCTCGGGTGTGTATGGGGAAAGATTTCAATACCTTCCCCAAATCCTTTTGTAAGTGAGTTCGTTTAAATTTTTCCGGTTCTAAAGTTCCTCCGTTTATGAAGACAGGTTCCATTTCCATCTCCCACCGTATATTCTTGGCAAGTGCTATGCAGTTATGGAAATCCACCATATATTGTAAAAAGGTTTTCAGCATGGGAGATTTATTCTGGAGTGAGATAAAGACAAGTAATTTTTCCCTTAAAAATAGTTCAAGAGCACGGAACCCATTTTTTTCATAATGGCTGCTCAAACCATAAAAAATGCTGGATCTTGATGAAAGACATGATTCAAGCGCGTTCAGCATATCCGAGAAATCCTGACTGCCGGTCAGAACTTTTTGTATATCGCTATGGAGAAGGCTGTTGTGCAATTGCTGCACGATAATTTCATCCTCGTTTTTGCTATATAAGTACCTGAGACTTTTAATCAGTGTGTTGATTTCATGGTAGACAAAATAGGGGCCGAAAATATTGCGAAACTGCCTATTCATCCTTTTGTATACCCACAGGTGCTCATTGCGTAAAAATCGCCAGATCCCTGCAGCAGCATATTTTCTGAGATATGGATAGAATGGGCTCTCCTGTATTGTTTCCACAGGATTGCTACTGGCTATCAGGAACTCCCAGTTTCGGAAAAGACCGCCTTTTTTACCATGCAGTCTTGCCACCAGAAAGTCTCCTGGATATTCACACTCACCCAGCTTTTTCAGTAGACTCAGATTCCCCATATTTCTCTTCAATTCTTTTAATAAGTTCAGGAAGAATGTGAGACCATTGCCGCTCCAGTCTCTTTTCAAAGGTATTGTCTACAACAATTTTGCCACCTGCATTCAAAGCGATAAGACCTCCGCTTATAGCTGTATCAGGCTGTACAATATTCTTATCGAAAAATTTTGCTGCCAGATCCATATCAGATGGGTTGACAATTATCTTATCCCATTGACTACCAGGTAACTCTTTTGCCAATTGTACAAAAACATTCTCATAGTCATGTTCCCGCAACTTGGGTAACTGACTTATTGCAGTTGCGTGCAAAACTTCATCAAGACCCTGGTATGCAAGCAATTTTTTCTTCCTGGCCTTTATCTCTGCTTCTGCAACGATCACCCTTACGGATTTCCGGCAGGCAGAAGCGAGCTGGTCAGCATGTTCTTCAGTAATTTTGGCAATTGCTTCAGCTACCTGTTTGCGTATAGAATCTGCCTCGGCTCTTGCCTGCTGCCAAATATCATCAATCTGCTTCTGCTCGTTTTTCTTCAGGGTGCTTATAAGCTCTTCCAGGCCCAATTATCATCCCCCGAGCAGAATGATGACTGCAACAACAAAACCCAGGATTACCATCGTTTCCGGGATTGCAATCAATATAATGATTGTTCCTGAAAGCTCCGGTTTCTCTGCCAGGGTCCCTGCGCCGGCAGCACCAATTTTAGATTGTGCCCAGGCGGTGGCCAGTGCAGGCAAACCAATTGCCAGGGCAGCAGCAAATGCTATCAATAATTTTTCCATATTCTCCCTCCCTTCAATTTATTTTGATTCTTCTTCCGGTTCGTTTAATTTCTCACGCATTGTTTTATTCTTGTTTTTGTTCTGAAATATCCTGGGCGCTATCTTCTTTTTGATTCCTGGAAAATGGTCTGTACTTCCGGCCTCCAAGCTCAATAAATTTATCAAAAAATTCCACATAATGGAGCCGCAAAGAATGGATAGAGGAAGAAAAGACACCGATGGTTATACCCAGAAGATGAATAATTCCCCCTACGATCAATCCCAGAACAATATCACCGGTCAGACCTGAAAGCTGGTTAGCGACATTGGCTAATAGTACAGATGTAAGCCCAATAGCCATGATCCTGGCATAGGAAATTATATTGCCGATATTCTTGAGCAATTCGAGGGGGGCGAGAAGACCTCCAGAAAAGAACAGGAGAGGGGTTAAAATCAGGACGGTAATAACCAGCGGTCGTGTCAACAATTCTGGAAAAATCCCGAAAGATGTAATGATAAGTGCAATAATAGTAAAAATTAGAATTATGTTTATAAGTTTCATCAGTGCCTCTTTTTTTGTATGTCTCTTTAGGGCACTGATAAATCCCAATGTAAGTCCCAGAGTTATATGGGCCAGTCCAACGGCCAGGGCAAAATACAGCATTGGTATAATATTTTCCTGACGATCCATGAACAACGGTTTTAACCCAAACATTTTATGTCCGAGATCGCCGAAGATCTCCCCGTACAAAAAACCAAATATTATGGCATATAATGAACAGACCTTAAGTATCCTGATAGCATCCTGAAATAACAGGTTCTTCCTGGCAACTCGTAATAGGAAGCCAGATGCAATAAGAAGTATGAGCCCATAGCCGGCATCACCCAGGATCAATCCAAAAAACAACGGAAAAAAAAGACCGATAAACGGAGTGGGATCAAATGAAGTATAGGAGGGTAGGGGAAGAAGCCTGGTAAAGTTTTCAAACGGTTTGAAGTATTGAGGATTTTTTAAGACTACCGGGACACGTTCTAAATCCTCCATACGGATATCAATCTCCTCGAGCATTACACTCCCTGCAAACTGCTGTTGCAGGCATGCACTCAACCCGGCAATTTTCTCAGAGGGCATCCAACCGTATATAAAAAAACACATTGTTGTTTCAAAAGAAAAAGCTGACGCCTGAATAATTGAAAGCTGTTCATGTACCCAGTCGTGGGCAGCTTTGTACATTGGGCCCCAGCGATGGGTGAACTCTGTCAGTTTCGCATCAACGGCAGCCAGGGCCGCCTCATTTTTACGGATCTCCTCCTGCAGATATTCAACTTTGTGAACAAAGGTCATACTTCTAATTGATTCGGGAAAGGTGAACTCCGGCATCTGTTTTTCACTCATCATTGAGCGAATATCTTCAGAAATATCTTTGGTCGCAGCAATAAGACCCACAATAGATCCATCCTCAGAGGGGACGGTAAGAAGTTCACAGGATGCATCGGTAAGACAATTCAGGCTGTCCTTTAATGCAGCTACTGATTTCTCGTCTTTTAAAGTAATGCCGATATAATCGAGGTCCGGGGTTAACTGAATTTTGTCTATTAAGGTTGAAACCGTGGCCAGGAAAGTCCTGTACCCACTCAACTCAAAGAGATCATGCCTTATTTCCTCCCGCTTCTTACAGAGAACCTGGCACATCTCAAGATGTTTATCCAATGTCCTGCTGACAGTATCAATAATTGGCCGGGGCGTAAGAAAGCTTTCCCTCATGGTGTCAACAGCCAGACAGGAAAAAAGGCTTTTAAGTTTACCTTCAAGTTCTTCCAGGAATATCTTTTCAAAGAGTGCTTTTTCGTCTGGCAGCAGCGAATGTATCTCTTTTTTATGTATATCATCAATAAATCCAACTGCTGAGGGTTCTATGTGAAGATCCCCCTCTTTGCGTACCAGTGAAAGCGCTTCCCCAAGCAACTGCCTGGGGCCGACAATTTCCACTTTTGACATAGTAACAATCACTGTTTCTCACCGGTATTCTTTTGGCAGAATCATCTGTAAATATTCACTGACCTCCAACAAAACATCCTCTGGAAGATTCTGGAGGTACTCTGCCATTTGATTTGCTTCAGAAATCTCCTTCTCAGCTTTATGCCTGGTTATCTGGCAGGTTTCTTCAAGGGACTGATCGTGATTATCCAGTAGCTGCTGTTTTTTTTCTTTCAGTTCCCGGCTTAAAGAAACACGTATGGCTTCAAGCCAGAATGCAGCTTTTTTCTTTTCAGCCTCAATTGATTGCTGGATTTCTTTTTCGACCTTGATTACGGCTTGCAACAGATCTTCTTCCATAAAGAACCTCTTGCAAATAAAGTGGAGTAGACTCTCAGGTTATGGCAGGAGTCATGGAGAATTTATGGAGTCATCCACTTTGAGTTGACAGTAAAAAAACACTGTATCTGCATTGATAGTATATAATTATATATACAAGAAAACAAAGGAAAAAACCAGTTTTGAACAAAATTAAATCAGACGCCCGGATATAAAAGGAGTCTTTTTTAAGAAGTCGGCAGAATTAATATTTCTTATCTG
>JBDLJI010000093.1:0-7775 GCA_039714455.1 Thermodesulfobacteriota bacterium | reverse complement strand
TTTCCTGATTGCTGAATTTTCTCTAAGATTTTTCTTACGCCCGGATAGGGAAACGCCTTGTCTCTTTTTTTGTGAAAGGGGGCCAGGGTGCCGTCATAGTCAAGGAGCAGGACTTTCTGTGGCCCATTTTGCAGCAGATGCCAGAAAGTTTTCAGAGAGCATATCCTTGGTTCCTCCATTAAGCGTTTCCTACATTAATGCGTTCATCATTTTCGTTTGTAAGACCAACCATAAGAGTAAGATATTCGCGTAAATGTCTTGTAATAAGAAAGTTTTCTCGAACAAACCGCTTGGCCCGCATGCCCATTTCCTCAAGTTTATCCCGGCGATGCAGCAGGTATCGGGTTCTCAATGCCGCACCTTCCGGGGTGCGGACCAGGAAACCGGTATAATGGTCTATAACCTGAAGACGAATACCTCCTGTATCACCGCCGATGACAGGTTTGCCTTTCCACAGACCTTCTGAAACGGTGAGGCCAAAACCCTCACGGATTGATTTCTGCAGAATAATATCAGATGCCCTCTGCAGGGCATTGATGGTGCGGTTTGCATCTGCCGGTAGGAGAAGGACGTGTATATTAGATGCCCCATTGGAAGCCTGTTTCACCTCGTTGAGCACCGCCTCTCCTTCCGGGTCATCACTGGCGCCGCCTCCTGCCAGGACAAGCTGCATGGGGGTCAGTTTACTGGCCAACTTGTATGCCTCAATAACACCAACCGGATCTTTGAAGCGGTCATAGCGAGAAACTTGAGTTATCAGCGGCATTTGAGGGTCAAGACCGAATTCAGAATAAATATTGTCTATTTCATGATCCGGCAGCGGGCAATTCTTTTCGCTCAGCGGATCAATGCTGGGAGGAATTATATATTGCGGGTGGGGCAGAGGTTGAGCAAACTCCGGCAGGGAAAAGATGCTGGCATCATAGGGAGTGATCCACTCCCGCAAATATTTCCACACCTCACGGTATGGTTTACTGGCATCAATATGGCAGCGCCATATCCATTTTCCCCTCCGCTCAGGTATCAATTTTAACAAGGGCGCGGGTTGAGGGTCATGAATAAAGACAAAATCAGCTTCTTTCAGCTTACTGCGGAGCTTTTCCTCATTTTCCCTGTTTGTTTTTTCGTAATTTTGCAGGAGTTTTTCAGAAATGGACTGTCGCATTCCCTGTAAGGCGTTATGAAACCCCTTGGTGCACTGGTAGAATTCCTGATTCCCGGTAATTATATCCCAATCTGCCTCAATGCCTAATGCCTGTTTGAGCGGGATGAGCTTGTGGAGTATTTCAGCCACCCCTCCGCCTTCTTTCGTTGAGTTGATATGCAAAACCCTGGCCCCCTTGAGGGGAGCTGCCAACTGCTCAAGCTGCTGCATGACATTGGAACCGGTGACAGCCTGATATTCAGCCATCATGTTTTGCAGGGACTGATTGCTCTGTTTTTTCATTGCTCTCCCTTTGCAAAGAACTTCTGAAAAATGGTGCTGACGTTGAGGCGGATCTCTTTCAAGGATGAAAAATAAGGGTCCATGCCGCAGAGGTTTCGTGTCAGCTCTTCAAACTCATCCCCATCAAAACCGTTCAGCCAGGATGAGAAATCGTCATAACGCTCATCTGTTCTGTTGCGTGCATCAATAAAATGGTAATAGATGCTTCCCGTGGATAATTTACTTATTTGCGGGACCAATTCAGCAGGATGATCATAACGAATACCCGTATCAAAAACCACTATCTGAGATTTGAGGAAATGAAATTGCTGATCAGCTTTGGCCCAGGGAACAATTTCAGATTCATCCAACCGCTGTTCGACCACTTCTACCATTTCCTGCCGTAATCCTTCCAGGTCTTTATAGTCGGTGGGAATTACCATACTAAGCTGCTCGGCCAGCTGTTTGTCATGAAGGCCGTGGGAAGCCCAGGAGGCGAAGTCATTATTGTATTCCGGTTCGTCAAATAATGCCCGGAGGAGGCGTCCCCAGAAGTGATGATAGATGCTTCCTACAGGCACATCTTTTAAAACAGCGGCAAATTCTTTCAGGTTTTGCACCTTGATGCCGGTAGCAATTGTGATGAGGGCGCAGTCTTTTACCGCAAACGGAGACTTTTTCTGAATATCACCAGTTGCATTCTGCATGGTTAACTCCTGAAGGCTGAAGAGCTTTTGAAGTGATTATTAAAAATAATACCACAAATTCAAATGGTTAGCAAATTGAAGAACCGCAGCAGTGTACTGCTGATTGAATCAGTCTTAAAATGGAGAATAATTTTGATTAGAATATTTTGCAAAGAATTGTGTAGGAGTTCAGGTACGGTGGAACCATTTTTTTATTTCTGCAGCGGAAAACATCCGCACTACGGGTCTACCATGTGGACAATGGGTGAATGCCTTGCTTTCCTTCATGAGTTTGAGAAGCTGCTGCATTTCCAGGGGGGTTAAATTTTGCCCTGCTTTTATGGCTGCCTTGCAGGCCATTGATGAGAGAATGTCATCGAGTCTGGTCGCATCCTTCCGCTTCCGGCCATCTCCCTGGCTGTAATCGGACCCGGAGAACTGCGTTAGGATACCAGTCAGAATTTCTTCGGGATCAAGATGGCTTATAACAGAAGGTACAGCCTTGATGATAAAGTTGTCCCCTCCAAATTCCTCCACAACAATGCCGAATTCGCTGATTTCTTCCCTGTTTTTTTCAAGGATTTCAGCCGACTCAGGGGTCAGTTCCAGCATTTTTGGAAACAGAAGATTCTGACTTGCCATCTGCTTGGAATCAAACTGTTTCTTGAGGTTTTCAAAAAGTATGCGTTCATGAACCGCATGCTGGTCAATCACCACGAGAAAACGTTCTTCCCCCCTGCGAGCTTCACAGAGAAGGTAGAGATCCATGAACTGTCCAATTGGTTTAAGCGACTCGGGCACCAGGTCTTCACTTTCAGTCTGCAGAAAAGGAGTAGTGGGCTCAGCAGTTGAAACGGGTTCACTATACTGAGGTGGAGAGAAGGTTTTGTCTTTACCGGAAGGACGGTAAGCGGCAGGTCCGCTGTTATCTGATTTCGCACTATCATGGGAATTGTTCCAAAGCGAATGAACATTTGCAGAACCGGTTTCTTTGTTTTTGTGAGTAAAAACTTGTTCTGTTTTCCCGTTGTTCAAATTTTTGTCGCTGCCAAAGATTGAATGCTTTGCTTGCTTTTGGAAACTCTCCATTGCAAGCTGAACTGCACTGACAATTTGCTGATGGACACTATTTGGTTGTTGAAATCTGATTTCCTGTTTAGTGGGATGAACATTTACGTCTACTGCTTCATGAGGCAGGGTGACAAAAAGGGCGCCGGCCGCTGTACGGCCTTTCATGAGATAGCCTGATAACCCTTCTGACACAGCATGTGCCATCATTCTATCCTTAATGGCCCTGCCATTGACAAACAGTCTGAGTTTGGTCGAAGTGGCAAATGATTGTTCAGGGGAGAGTAAAAAACCCTCTATGGTAACATCATCATTGCGAGGGGATAACGTGGAGGAATCCTGGATTGGGATCAAAGGCTCAGAAGTGTTTTTGGCGTAAAACATTTTTACCCTGTCTTCCAGGGTGTCAGTTTCGGCTGGAATATCCCAAATTGTATTTCTATTAACAATATATGTAATGCCAAGTCGGCTATTAGCCAGACAGTAATTTTTGACTATCTCTTCTATATGAAAGAGTTCGGTTCTGGAGCTTTTGAGGAATTTTTTTCGTACCGGCAGGTTACCAAAGAGGTTTTTGATTTCAATAACAGTGCCTTTGTTGCAACCGGTTTCATGAATTTTTAAAATTTTTCCATAGCGAACTTCCACGCGGGTGCCTAATGGGTCATTTTCAGTTCGTGAAGTGAGAGTCATTTTTGCAACCGAAGCAATGCTCGGTATTGCTTCACCCCTGAATCCCAAGCTCCGAATAACACTCAACATATTACTGTCATTTGTGTTTCCTCCCAACTTACTTGTGGCATGCCGTTCCAGACAGAGCAGTGCATCATCCCCATCCATGCCCACGCCGTCGTCAATTACTTTAATCAGTCTGGTGCCGCTGCCTTCAATTTCTATCTGTACCTGGCGGGCGCCTGCATCAATCGAGTTTTCAAGAAGTTCCTTGACCACTGAAGCCGGCCGCTCTATGACTTCACCTGCAGCAATCTGATTGGCTAGATGTTCTGAAAGAATTTTAATCCTGGACAAAGTAATCTCCGTAGTGATGGAAGTTTTTGCTGTTTGTGTTCTTGGGTTGCATGATGTAAATAAACTCAGTTTATATAAATTATACTACAAAATTTCTCCATACACGTGTGTCAGGAAATGGGTAAGGAAACATCAATACGTAAAAAAAGCACGAAAACTCCTGCTAAGAAAAGAAAATCTCCTGCGGCCGGGAAAAAAAAGACGACCCGGGTTACACGACCTCAGCCATGGACCCATGTCCAGTGTACTCTTTTTCTTTTAGGGATCAGTCTGCTGTTCACAATTTTTATAATTCTGACCTTGTATCTCTTTATCCTGCTTGATATCCCGAATCTGCAATCCATAAAAGATTACCAGCCTAAGATGGCGTCCCTGGTGCTTGACAGGGAGCATAAAGTTATTAAGCGAACATTTGAAGAGAATCGCCGCCTGGTTGACTTGGCGATGATGCCGGAGCTCTTGCCCAAAGCCTTTGTTGCAGCAGAAGACGCCCGTTTTTATCAACACTCCGGGGTGGATATCTGGTCAATTTTTCGGGCTTTTTTTCATAATATCAGGGCAGGGGCAAAGTCCCATGGGGGAAGTACCATTACACAGCAGGTAACGCGGTCTCTGCTTCTTTCACGAAAAAAAGTCTATTCCCGTAAGGTCAAGGAGGCAATTCTTGCCTACAGGATTGACTCGGTGATGAGTAAGGATGATATCCTCTATATCTACCTGAACCAGATTTATCTGGGGGAGGGCGCCTTTGGGGTGGAAGCCGCCGCAAGGACCTACTTTGACAGGAGGGTGGAAAATCTCACACTTGGCCAGATGGCTCTCCTGGCAGGCTTGCCCCAGGCACCGAGTCGCTATACACCATTTAAAAATATGGAGTTGGCCAGGAAGCGCCAGGTATATGTTCTGAACAGGATGGCGGAAGAAGGATATATAACGCCTGAAGCTGCCCGCAGGGCATATGAAGAACCCCTGTCACTTGACAGGAAATACGATGGGCTGCCTGGCGGGGAGTATTATGCCCAGCATGTAACAAACTATGTGAGCCGTAAATACGGGCAGGAAATATTAACCGGCGGAGGGCTTACAATTTATACCAGTATGGACCGGTCAATGCAGCAAAAAGCCAAGGTTTCCGTACAGAGGGGCCTTGCAAAGGTATCAGGAAAGAGCAGAAAAGGACAAAGACCTCAAGCAGCCATGGTGGTTATGGAGGCGGGTTCCGGCAAGGTCCGCGTTTTAGTCGGAGGTGTGGACTTTCGCAGCAGCCAGTTTGACAGGGCCATTCAGGCCCGAAGACAGCCCGGATCAGCTTTCAAACCCATTGTCTATGCTACAGCCATGGAAAAAGGCTTTACCCCTGAATCAATTTTTATTGATGAACCTTTGAGCCTGGCAGGAACACGTCGGGGAAAAATCTGGCAGCCTAAAAATTTCGACAATCTTTATTATGGGCCCACTTCATTACGGACAGGGCTTATTCATTCACGAAATATTGTGGCCATAAAATTGTTACAGGAGGTCGGCATAGACCGGGTAGTGAGAATGGCCAGAGATCTCGGTATCAGTTCTAAGATAAAACAAGACCTTACTCTGGCCCTGGGGTCGTCTGAAGTGTCTCTTCTGGAGATGACCGGAGCATATACCCCATTTGCCAATAATGGAAGCTACACACCACCGATATTAATTGAGAGAATAATAGATCGGCATGGAAATATCCTGGAAGAAAATCTGGAGCGGAAGGTGCAGGTCATGTCTGAACGGACCGCGAAACAGATGGATCAGATGCTCCAGGATGTCATAGATCAGGGAACGGGCAAAGAAGCCCGGGGGTTAAAGGTGGCAGCCGGCGGCAAGACGGGCACCACAGATAGCTATATGGATGCGTGGTTTATAGGCTATACCAGAGATTTTGTCTCAGGGGTTTGGGTGGGACATGATAAGAATATTTCATTGGGGAAGGGAGCTTCAGGAGGGCATGTCGCAGCCCCGATCTGGCTGGACTTCATGAAACAGGTTGAGTTAGGGAATAATTAGCAATTGATTTATCTGGACGGTTAGCAGTTAAAATTTAATTTTTTTCCGTTTTCGTTCCCGGAAGAAAATCCTGATAGGGGTTTTATCAAGTCCCAGCTTCTTTCTGAAGCTATTAACCAGATATCTGTGATAGGAAAAATGGATTGCCTTGGGATAGTTGCAGACAATAGCAAAGGTTGGCGGCCGACTAGCTATTTGAGTTGTATAGAGAAGTTTGATGCGTTTGCCCCTGTGCAGTGAGGGTGGGTGGGAAGTAACAGCATCCTGGAGTATATGGTTGAGTGGATTGGTAGAAAATTTCATGCAGTATTGACCGTAAACCGAATCAATTGCAGGGAGTAGTTTGTTCACCCCTTTTCCGGTCAGGGCTGATACTGTCAAAACGGGTGCAAAAGATACAAACGGTGTAGCCATCTCCAATTCAGCCAGAATTTTTTTCTGCT
Organism: Thermodesulfobacteriota bacterium; assembly: GCA_039714455.1. Lineage (GTDB taxonomy): Bacteria > Desulfobacterota > Desulfobulbia > Desulfobulbales > BM004 > BM004. The sequence goes on along the minus strand of JBDLJI010000093.1, from coordinate 1,089 downwards.
CCTTGGTCTCGCCTTTGACAAGATCCCACTTATTTATAACCAGAAGACAAGCTCGTCCCCGCTCCTGGGTATAGCCGATAACCTTGGTGTCTTGTTCTGTAATACCTTCCTCGGCATCAATAAGTATCAAGGCAAGATCGCAGCGTTCCAAGGCCGCAAGAGCTTTTATTATGCTGATTTTTTCCAGCTTTTCTTTTACTTTTCCTTTCTTTCTTATTCCTGCTGTATCAATAAGCAGGTAGTTTTTATTGTTTTTAGTAAGCAGGGTATCAATGGAATCCCTGGTAGTTCCCGGGATATCTGAAACAACCATGCGCTCTTCCCCAAACAGTCGGTTGATGAGTGAAGATTTTCCCACGTTCGGTCTGCCGAAAAAGGCAATACGGACTGTATTCTCAGGAGATAAAGAGCTTTCCTCTACCTCTGGAAGAGAAGCGGCAAGGTCATCCAGCAGAGAGCGCACGCCGTATCCATGCTCAGCGGATACTGGCCAGACCTCTTCAACTCCCAATTCATAGAAAGGTGGTAAAAGGCTTGTTTCCAGTTCCGGGCCGTCAATTTTATTGGCCACAAAATAAACCGGTTTGTCTGTTCTGCGGAGGTGGTCGGTGACATCAAAATCAGTAGGCATGACACCTTCTCTTCCATCCATGAGGAAGAGAAGCACATCTGCTTCTTCCACAGCCTGCAATGTCTGTTCCCTGATGTTAGCAGCCATGGCATCCCTATTGTCTGCCGGCTTGCCTTCCGCTTCAATACCACCGGTATCAATCAGAATAAAGGATTTCTGCTCCCACTCCACCCGCTCATATTGCCTGTCACGTGTAACACCGGGGGTGGGGTCAACAATGGCTTTGCGGGATTTTGTAATCCGGTTGAACAGAGTTGATTTGCCGACGTTGGGACGCCCTATCAGAGCGACAATCGTGGTTTGCATAGAACTGGACATAGCAGGAGTATATATATTTTTGTATTCTATTCAGCAGTTGCAGAAATGAAATCTTTTTTTTGCTCGAGCAAACCGATAATCTTATCAGTCAATTGTCGTAATTGAGGGTAGTCCTTTACCCCGGGCTGCGCAAGTCGACG
>JBDLJI010000092.1:0-7795 GCA_039714455.1 Thermodesulfobacteriota bacterium | reverse complement strand
CTAGATACTGATTTAAAAATATTTGCAAAATTTGAATCATCTTGAACTGAATACTAAGTTATTCTATTTACTATTTAATTGTTTTAAATTATCGCCCTAGTTATAAATCCGATAATAGGACATCCCACAGATTTTGAAAAAAATGCATCACTGCCAAGGATGAATAAGATGATATGTGCAAAGACAATTCTTATATTTTTTGCAAGTACTCTTTCCTTTCTTTACATGACAACATGTTATGCAGACGATTTTCTGAGAAGAAACATTTCACTGCCCCCTGGATTTTCCATAAGTACGTATGCTGATGATGTTCCCAATGCCAGATCCATGGCATTGAGTCCCAATAATATCCTGTTTGTCGGCACCAGGAAACTTGGCAAGGTCTTTGCTGTTATAAACAATGATGGAGACTTTAATGCCGATGAGGTTATCACCATTGCAAAAGGCCTCAATATGCCAAACGGCGTTGCTTTTCAGGATGGAGATCTCTATGTGGCCGAAGTTCACCGCATCATTAAATTTACAGGAATTGAAAAACGACTTCATAACCCCGGCAAACCGGAAGTTGTCTTTGATGGCCTGCCCAAAAAAAAATGGCATGGATGGAAGTTCGTAAAATTCGGGCCTGACGAAAAACTCTATGTGCCAATAGGTGCTCCCTGCAATGTTTGTAAACCTGGAGATAACATTTTTGGTACAATTACAAGAATGAACAAGGATGGTAGCGGCTTTGAGATTTTTGCCAGCGGAGTTCGAAACTCTGTCGGCTTTGACTGGCATCCTGAAACCCGGGAACTCTGGTTCACGGATAACGGACGTGATATGTTAGGGGACGATCTGCCTCCTGATGAGTTAAATCATGCACCGCGGGCCGGGATGCATTTTGGATTCCCATATCTGCATGGCAGCAATGTTAGAGATCCTGAATTTGGCGTTAAGCCTGTCAATATAAATATTACAAAACCTGCCCAGGAACTCGGGCCGCATGTAGCCTCATTGGGCATGCAGTTTTATACCGGCAGGATGTTTCCTGCAGAATATTCTAACCAGATTTTCATTGCCGAACATGGTTCCTGGAACCGCAGTGAACCGATTGGCTATAGAATAAGCGTTGTCAGGCTGGAGAATTCCAAACCCATAAGCTATGAGGTATTTGCCGAAGGCTGGCTGCAGAAAAATCGCACCCTGGGAAGACCGGTTGATATTGAAATCATGCAGGATGGATCTTTACTGGTCTCGGACGATTACAGCGGCAGAATCTATCGTATCTCTTATGGGAAAACGCCCTGAATTTATGCACAAGTTTTACCAATCAGCTGGACACCAGTATCCTTCATAAAATTGGTCGTAACTGCAGCCCCTGTAATCCTCGCCAAACGAATTATCAACATGAATGCGTGGCACAAAGCGCCAGTTTTCATCATACTGTCTTGTCGTTGTGCCTGTTTGCGGTGAACAACCGACTAAAACCAATGCAAATAGTAGAGTTAATACTGTAGCTGCTTTTGCTGTTATTGCGAAAAATCTCTTCATTTTTATTTCCTCCCTCAATGTTTAATTATGTCTTTTAAACAGGAGAATGTTTTCTCGTTTATATAGAATACAATAGGTCTTCCCCTTGCAAAGTCAAGAATTCAAATGGGATGCCATTGACGACATCAAACATTATTTAATGCGGAAATTTTCTTCAGATAATATTGAGAAATTTCATTGTAATTTATCACTAATTTGAACAGTATGAAATAAAAAGTGAGAACAGTATAGGCGCATTGCCAAACAACTCTTCAGCCATATCAAATTTATTATTATGAGTTAAAAATGTCTAATAGACTTGCAAAAGAAAAAAGCCCCTATCTCCTGCAACACGCCCGGAACCCTGTGGACTGGTATCCTTGGTCTGAAGAGGCTTTTGCCAGGGCAGCCCATGAGGATAAACCGATATTTTTATCCATCGGCTATTCCACCTGTCACTGGTGCCATGTCATGGAGCGGGAATCTTTTGAAGATGAAACGGTTGCAGGATTGCTCAATGGCACCTTTGTCTGTATCAAGGTGGATCGCGAGGAGCGGCCCGATATTGATACCATTTACATGACCGTCTGTTCCATGATGACCGGCGGTGGCGGCTGGCCATTGACCATTATCATGACACCTGACAAAAAACCTTTTTTTGCCGGAACCTACTTTGCCAAACACACCCGCCACGGACGAATAGGCATGCTGGATATGATCCCTCGCCTCCAGGATATATGGCAAAACAAACGGGATGAGGTTTTACAGTCAACTGAAAACATCATAGAAATTTTGCAGGAACAAAACAGGTCAAGCCAGGGAGATGATCTTGACCAACAAGTTCTTCACGATGCTTTCAGCGAACTGACGAACCGATACGATTCTGTTAATGGTGGATTCAGCAAAGCCCCCAAATTCCCGACACCACATACTATAAGTTTTTTGTTGCGGTACTGGGAAATGACAGGCAACGACCAGGCATTAATCATGGTGGAGCATACCCTTGAAGCCATGAGGCTTGGTGGTATATTTGATCAGGTTGGTTTTGGTTTTCACCGATACTCCACCGATGAAAACTGGCTTCTGCCCCATTTTGAAAAAATGCTCTATGATCAGGCTCTTTTGGCTATAGCCTACCTTGAGGGTTACCAGGCTACTGGGAATCCTCTTTTCAGACAAACCGCAGATGAAATTTTCACTTATGTATTACGTGACATGACATCACCTGAAGGCGGTTTTTATTCAGCGGAAGACGCTGACAGTGAAGGTATTGAAGGAAAATTTTATGTCTGGAGCCTCAAAGAACTCCAGGAGGTCTTATCCCCTGAAGAACTGGAGTTTATTAATCGATTATATAATATAGACCCTGAAGGCAATTTTCATGATGAGGCAACCGGTGCCCGGACAGGTGCAAATATTTTTCATCTCTCTGAAGCTCTTGCTGCCGCAGACAGCAGCTCCATACAAAAGTCAGGAGATTTTATTGTTTCCCATGATAAAATAAGAAGAAAACTCTATGACCACAGGGAGGAAAGAATCCATCCACATAAGGATGATAAAATTCTCACTGACTGGAATGGCTTGATGATTGGAGCATTAGCCTTAGGTGGCCGAATCCTTGATAATGGAACATATCTGGAGGCGGCAAAACAAGGTGCTGATTTTGTTTTATCAGGTATGCGGCATAATAAGAAATTCATGCACCGTTATCGTGATGGTGAATCTGCAGTAAACGGAATGCTTTGTGATTATGCCTATGTTGTCTGGGGTCTACTCGAATTATATGCAGCAGGTTTTGATACCGGAATCCTGAGCGAAGCTATTCTGTTAAATGATCGTATGCTCGATCTCTTCTGGGACAATAAAGATGGAGGATTCTTTCTGACCCCTGCAGATGGTGAAACTTTGCTCATCAGACCTAAAGAAATTTATGACGGGGCTCTTCCCTCCGGCAACTCTATTGCATTATACAATCTTCTGCGCTTGGAACACCTTACCGCCAACCCTGCTCTTGGCGTCAAAGCCAGGCTTCTCGTCCAGGCATTTTCCGGCATCTTACAGGAAGTTCCCAGCGGTTATACGCAATTTCTCGCAAGTTTATACTTTGCGTTTTCCCCAACAACTGAAGTGGTAATCGTAGGTGACTCCAATGCACCTGACACCCGGGAAATGCTTTCTGTCATAAAGAAAACTTTTAACCCTCATATTGTTACTCTGTTAAAAGACACCAATTTTACCCCTGAAAAACTTGGCACATTGGCACCCTTTACAGCCAATCACACTTCAATTAACGGCAGGGCAACAGCATACGTCTGTCGCAACTACAGCTGTGAATCACCCACTACCGATGCAAAACAATTATTGTTACTTTTAAATAATAAAAAACCCGACCAGAAAGGTTGATTAGGCCCTTGAGAAATATGTTGTAATGCGATAAAAAACTACATTCCGTTATCATATTATTTTTTTATTAATTTTTTTTTCATACGAGGCCTTACATGAACTCACAAAACAAATCCCTTGACGAACTCTGCATCAATACAATCCGATTTCTCTCTGTTGACGCAGTCCAACAGGCAAACTCCGGTCATCCGGGAATGCCGATGGGAGCAGCTCCCATGGCTTACGTCCTCTGGACAAAATTTCTGCGCCACAGTCCAAAAAATCCTGGATGGCCCGACAGAGACCGTTTTGTCTTGTCTGCCGGTCACGGTTCCATGCTTCTCTACAGCCTGCTTCATTTAAACGGTTATGACCTGTCGCTTGATGATTTGAAAAACTTTCGTCAATGGGGAAGCAAAACCCCGGGACATCCTGAATATGGTGATACTCCCGGTGTCGAGACCACAACCGGGCCTTTAGGGCAGGGTTTTGCCACCGGAGTTGGAATGGCCATTGCTGAACGTCACCTGGCAGCTAAATTCAACAAACCAAATCAGGACATTGTCAATCATTACACCTACGGGATTGTCAGTGATGGTGATCTCATGGAGGGCATATCCCATGAAGCTGCTTCTCTGGCAGGTCATTTGAAACTTGGCAAGCTCATATATCTTTATGATGATAACCATATCTCCATTGAAGGAAAAACCGATATTGCCTTTAGCGAAAATCGTTTGCAGCGGTTTGAAGCCTATGGCTGGCATGTCCGGCAGGTCGAAGACGGCAATGATCTGCAAGCTATTGAGGAAGCATTAATTGCGGCACGTGATGAAACGGATCAGCCTTCCCTTATTGCAGTACGGACATCGATCGGCTTTGGCAGCCCTAATCGTCAGGATACAGCAAAGGCCCATGGTGAACCGCTTGGTGATGAAGAAAGAAAACTGACAAAGGAAAATCTTGGTTGGCCGCAGGAACCTGCGTTTTATATTCCTGAAGAGGCATTGGCCCATTTCAGAAAATCCGTTGACAAGGGTCTGGAACTTGAGCAGTCATGGACCACGTCTTTTAGAAACTATCTGAATGATTATCCTGAAGAAGGTGCTGGTTTTGAAAAACAACTTAAAGGAGAACTGCCCCAGGGTTGGGACAAGGATATTCCTGTTTTTCCAACTGACCCCAAGGGCAAGGCCACACGTGTGATTTCCGGACAGGTTTTAAATGCCATTGCCAAAAATGTACCTGCCCTGATGGGTGGTTCAGCAGACCTTGCTCCGTCCAATAAAACTCTGATAGACGGTGAAACCAGCTTCCAGCCAGGTTCCTATGACCAGCGCAACATTCATTTCGGAGTGCGCGAGTTCGGGATGACAGCAGTTCTTAACGGCATGGCACTGCATGGAGGCCTTATACCCTATGGAGGCACTTTTCTGATTTTTTCTGATTATATGCGGCCGGCCATACGCCTGGCCTCCCTGATGAAACAGCATGTTATCTACGTCCTGACCCATGACAGTATCGGTCTTGGAGAAGACGGGCCAACCCATCAGCCTATTGAACATCTTGCATCCCTGCGAGCCATGCCCAATCTTACCGTTCTCCGACCGGCAGATGCAAACGAAACAGCCGAAGCCTGGAAATTTGCTGTCAAAAGCAACAGGGGGCCGACCGTTCTGGCCCTCACGAGACAATCTTTACCCACCCTGGACCGCTCTCTATTCGGACCGGCAGAATTATTACACCGTGGTGCCTATGTGCTCAAGGATGTTGATGGCACACCAGATGCCCTTATCCTTGCAAACGGCTCTGAAATAAAACTTGCTCTTGAAGCGGCAGAAACTCTTACAGGTGATGGAATTGCTGCAAGGGTTATCTCCATGCCGAGTTGGAAACTTTTTGATGACCAACCCCAGGAGTACAAAGACAAAGTTCTGCCTGAAAACGTTACAACCAGGGTTGCCATTGAAGCCGGCGCCACCCAGGGATGGCATAAATATGTGGGAATGAACGGTAAAGTTATCGGTCTTGATCATTTTGGTGCCTCTGCACCCATAAATGACCTGTTCACAAATTTTGGCATCACCGCTGAATCGGTGGTTAAGGCTGTCCAGCTTTTACTTAAGAGCTAAGAGATTTTATGATTATTGCATTGGGGGCTGATCACGGGGGCTTTCCCCTTAAAAAAACTGTTAGTGCGACAATAGAAGCTGCCAACCACGAAGTTCTCGACCTGGGCACCTTTGATGAAACCCCGGTGGACTATCCTGATTACGCGAGGTCCGTTGCTGAGGCAATAGTAAACGAACAAGCTCAACGGGGAGTATTAATTTGTGGCAGTGGCGTGGGGGCCTGTGTTGCTGCCAATAAGATTATGGGTATCCGTGCCTGCCTTTGCCATGACACCTATTCTGCCCATCAGGGTGTTGAACACGACGATATGAATGTCCTGTGTCTCGGTGCCCGTATAATTGGACCGGCATTGGCAGTGGAGTTAGTCAAATCCTTTCTTGCAGCTCATTTCAGCGGCAGCGAAAGACATAAACGCCGTTTGGAAAAAGTGGCAGCACTCGAAAAAAACCCCTAACATGAATGAAGTCCAGAGCAAAAGAGCACCCTGGCGTGACACCCTGCATGAGATAATTTTTGGGGCTGAAACCCCGGCAGGCAAATGGTTTGACATCCTCCTTATCATCAGCATTCTTGCAAGTGTCCTTGCCGTCATGCTGGACAGTGTCAGCGGCATCAGTAAAAACTATGGCTCTTTACTTGATAGCGTTGAATGGTTTTTCACCATTATTTTCACCATTGAATATATTTTACGTCTCATCTGTGTTGGTCGCCCTCTGCTCTATGCTACCAGTTTTTTCGGCATAGTGGATCTTATGGCCATAGTCCCGACCTATATAAGTCTTTTCATTCCCGGCACTGAATTCCTGCTTGTTGTGCGAATTTTAAGAATCCTTAGAATTTTCAGGGTCCTTAAGTTAGTACAGTATATAGGCGAAGCCGTTTTCCTGATGAAGGCATTACGGGCCAGCAGCAGAAAGATCATTGTCTTTCTTTTTACCGTCCTGACCCTGGTGATCATTCTAGGATCAATGATGTATCTTATTGAAGGTGCTGGAAATGGATTCACCAGCATTCCCCGGTCCATCTACTGGGCAATTGTGACCCTGACTACCGTAGGCTATGGTGATATATCCCCGCAAACCAATATTGGCCAGATGCTGGCTGCATTTATCATGATTCTCGGTTACAGCATCATTGCTGTACCTACCGGCATTGTTACGGTTGAACTTTCCCAGTTATCTTCTAAAAAGGCAACTCAATCATGCAAGGAATGCAGCGCTGAAGGTCATGACCCTGATGCCGACTTCTGTAAATACTGCGGTGCAAAACTTTAATTTCCCAGACTGCCTTGGTAACTTTCAGCAATGTCTAGACATATATTGAAAACAGAGTGTGAGCGCTGCGGGACGTGTTGTATGAAAGGCGGCCCTGCCCTGCACATTGAAGACAAAAAACTTCTTCTGCAAAAAATCATTGACCGGGAGTATTTAATTACTATCCGCAAAGGGGAGCCGGTGTTCTCCCTTGAAGAAAGTAAACATGAATGGGCCAAAACTGAAATTATTAAACTGAAAGGGAATCATACCGAATGGTCCTGTATTTTTTATGACAGGAAAAGCTTTTCGTGCTCAATTTACCAACACCGACCTTTGGAATGTATTCTGCTGAAATGTTGGGATACGGTTGAGTTAAAAGCCGTTGCCGGCAAAAGACTCCTGAGCCGCTTTGATATAATTTCATCACATGAACCTGTCATTAAATATATTCATAAACATGAAAAGGAATGTTGTCTTGAAATCCTTGCTCAGTTGAATATTAAACAAAATGGCAA
>JBDLJI010000091.1:0-7801 GCA_039714455.1 Thermodesulfobacteriota bacterium | reverse complement strand
ATACAAGAAATGATCAATAATTTCAGTAAATTATTTACAAACTGACCACTTTTTGTTAATCATTGTCGATAAGGCTTTTTATTTGGGCAACAGCCCGTTGAATGTTGAATTAAAATCTCTTTGTTTTTAACAGTCATTTCACGCAGCCGAGCAGCTACCCCCTTTTCTTTCTAAAAAATGAAGTCAACAACTCTGCACATTCCTCAGCCAGAACGCCGCCCTCAACATTGAGTTGATGATTCAGCTTACCGTCTCCACCAACCTGGTAGCAGGAAACGACTCCCCCGGCCTTGGGATCAGATGCCCCGTATACCAGGCGGTCGACCCTGGCGTGGATCATTGTTCCGGCACACATCACACATGGCTCAATAGTGACATACATAGCCGTATTGAGCAGCCGGTAATTACCAGTCTTTTTGCCGGCTGCCCGCAAGGCAACCATCTCCGCATGGCCGGCAGGATCACTGCCCCCTATGCTGTTATTACCGGCAGCAGCTAAAATATTCTGCTGCTCATCAATAATAACTGCGCCCACAGGCACCTCTCCCCTCTCCCCAGCTTTCCGGGCTTCTTCGAGGGCCATGCGCATGAAATTCTCATCCCTTTCAGTTGCTGAAATTAATTTGTTGTCCATGCTGCAAGCTATTTAAAATCATTGTTTAATTTTTATTAGTCCTGTAGATAAAACCTTAAGCCTGTACTACTATATATTCATTAACATTAATATATATAAAGGAGGTCACAAATGGGCAAGTATGTTTGTACAATATGTGGTTATATTTACGATCCGGCTTTGGGTGATCCAGAAAACGGAGTTGCAGCCGGAACCGCATTTGAAGATCTGCCGGATGACTGGGTATGCCCTGTATGCGGTGCTGATAAGGACCAGTTTGAACCTGAAGCGTAAATGGAAAAATATCTCATAGTCGGTAACGGAGTCGCCGGGACCACAGCTGCTGAAAATATCCGCAAGAATGATCAGACCGGGGAGATAACCATAGTAACAGAGGAGAAACTCCCCTTTTACTACAGGATCAGATTGCCGGAACAAATATTTCAGGAGGCGACGTAACCTACGAAGGGACCACTCTATCAAGTACCCTTAAGGTGGCTGGCATTGAGCTTGCCTCAGCCGGGGAAATTGATAACGAAAACAGATACGAGTCAAAGATCGTTGCCTCTGAATCAATCTACAAAAAAGTAGTTATCGACAACAGCAGGGTGATAGGCTGCATCATGCTGGGTGACAGAAAAAATTTCAACCGCATTAACAAGGCCATCTCCACTGGGGAAGATATCCTGTCTGATTTAGACTCTCTCCTGACTAACTGATCAGCCTTCAGCCCTTTTCTTCTTCAAGGAGTAGTTGGCTGCCTCCCAGCCGGCAACGCACCCCTCGCCTACTGCCTTGGCCATCTGGTATGGATGCCCGGCAATATCTCCAGCAGCATATACACCGGATATGTTTGTCTGCTGCTTTTTATTACAGTCAATATGGGTAAAGGTTTCAGGATCAAGCTGCACTTCAATGGTGGTGGCCAACTCAAGTGCCCCTTTTGCGCCCAACTCAATAAAGATTCCTTCAACTTCCAGACGCGTGCCGTCCTTAAGAAGAACCCCTTCAACACTGTTTTCACCCTGTATTTCGGAAACCCAGTTATTTTGATAGACCTTGACGCCGCTTTCTGAAAGCTTGCTGTACATTTCTTCGGACACTGCAAGTTCCTTGGTTACCAGATGAACTTCTGAGGCATATCCCAGTAAAGTCAGGGCGCCATCCACTGCTGCGCTTTCATTCCCTACAACTACGACTTTGGCGTTCCGGTAAAAATTGGCATCACAGTCAACGCAATAGCTCACCCCTTTACCCGAGAGTTCCTTCTCCCCCTTTACTTTCAATTTCTTTCTGGATGTACCGGTGGCAAATATCAGGCTTCTCGTTTTAACTGTCCTGCCGCTTTCGATGCGCACCGCAAACGTTTCCGAAGCATGCTCAATGTGCAGAACATCTTCGGCCAAGTAATCTGCCCCAAAGCGTTTCACCTGATCAATTCCTACAGCCAGGAGTTCACCTCCTTCACGAATCCCATCGACACAAAGGTAATTTTCAACATGGGCTCTGTACAGGCTGCTCCTTTCCGGACGGCCCAAAACAAGGACCGTTGCCTTTTTACGCACGGCATTGATGGCTGCCTGAAGCCCGGCAGGGCCTGCACCAATGATAAGCACATCATATAATTCTTCCGCCATTATCGTTACTCCTGTATGCTGGTATTATTAAAAAAAATAACCTTTTTTTAAAAAAAATATTGTCTCTGTCGACAGAGAAAAAAATATCGGCTATAGTACCGAGCTTTTGATCTTTAAATCCCCTGTCCCAGTCATGGATTATGGCTGCTAAAGCATCATTAATATACCAAATTACAGTAAAAGAATCTAATCATAAGGTTTGCATCGGACAAGGTTAACTACTATAAAACTACCAGAAATTTTTTAAGCAGGCTCAAAAAATGCCCAAAAACCTGACGCAGAAACATACTCGTCAGAGTATTACGAGCTGCCTGAAGTTTTCATAATTATGCCACAACTATCAGAAGACCAGAGAATAGTCATTACCGGCGTGGGCCTTGCAGCCCCAAATGCCGATAACCTCCAGGATTATCGCAGCAATCTCCTGGCAGGGAAAAGTGGTGTTGAAGAAATTGACCTTCGCTATATTGGCAAAGTCCCGGCAGGTATCTGTACGTTTCCTGAGACTAAATACCGCAAGAGAAAAGAGAATAAACGCGGCACCAGGGCAGGCTGTCTCGGTGTGTATGTTGCCAATGAAGCCATACATGATGCCGGTCTTGCTGATTTTTCACAGTATGAACATAAAAGAACAGGTGTTTATATCGGTCTGACTGAACACGGCACCGTTGAAACGGAAAACGAGATATTTAATCTCAGCCAGTTTGATTACAACACCGACTTCTGGAGTCATCATCATAATCCCCGCACTGTCCTTAACAACCCGGCCGGGGAAATCACCATGAGTCTTGGTATCACCGGACCCCATTACTCCATTGGCGGCGCCTGTGCTGCAGGTAATGCCGCCTTAATCCAGGGGGCTCAAATGCTCAAACTCGGCGAGGTTGATATGGCTCTCGCCGGGGGCATCTCTGAAAGCACAGGTTCTTTTGGAATTTTCGCAAGCTTTAAAGCGGAAGGAGCCCTTGCCCTGCATCAGGACCCTGCCAAAGCCTGCAGGCCTTTTGACATGCAGCGCAACGGTATCGTGGTTTCTGAAGGGGCTTGTTTGTTTGTATTGGAAAGACTTGATAAAGCTCTTGCCAGGAATGCTAAAATCTATGGCGAACTCGTCGGATATGCCATGAATTCAGATGCCCGGGATTTTGTTCTTCCCTATGGTCCAAGACAGGCTGAGTGCATGCAGCTGGCCCTGGACCGGGCCGACCTGACACCAGAAGATATTCATATCATTAATACCCATGCCACGGGAACCAGGCAGGGAGATATCGAAGAATGCAACGCCATCCGCAGCCTCTTTGAAAATTGTCCCAATACATACGTAAACAATACCAAGAGTATCATCGGTCATGCCATGGGAGCAGCCGGTGTACTTGAACTGGCAGGGAATCTGCCGGCATTTGAAGACAATCAGGTACATCCGACAATCAATATAGACTCACTTGACCCTGAATGTGCTTTGGATAATCTGGTTGCCAATGAGCCCAAAAAACTTGAGACAGTCAATACTGTCTTGAACAATTCTTTTGGTATGGTCGGTATAAACTCGGTTGTCATTATCAAAAAAATGACTTCCGTCTGATAAATAAAATTTATAAAAGAACTGAAATTAAGGTTTTACCTGAAGATTCAATTGAAAGATTCAGATTATTCATATATAATATTAGATTCTTAAGGAGAAATATTTAATGACAATTAATGAAATTAAAAATGTTATCCTGGAAATTATCCAGGATATTGATGATGAAGCTGACTTTACAGACCTGGATCCCAGTGAAGCACTGCGGGACCAGTTGGACCTTGACTCCATGGATTTCCTTGACATAGTCATGGAACTCCGCAAACGCTATCAGATTCAAATCCCCGAGGCGGATTATCCCCAACTCGCCACCCTGGACAGTTGTGTCAATTATCTCATGCCCCGCCTTGAAGCCGCTTAATAAGGCACGGTGAGAAAATATCCCCTATTGATCATCGGCGGTGGCTTGTCAGGATTGGCAGCCGGTATCCGCTTCGTACGCTTTGGTCAAAAAGTCCTCATCCTGGAAAAACACTCTAAAATAGGTGGCCTCAACTCATACTATCATCGCAAGGGCAGACTGCTGGAAACCGGCTTGCATGCTGTCAGCAACTTTGCCCCGCCTGAAGATAAGCATGCTCCCTTAAACCGCTTGCTGCGGCAATTAAAAATACCACGGCGCAATCTTGTACTGCATGAACAGTACTCTTCGGAAATACTCTTTCCGGATAGAAAAAGCCTCTGTTTTTCAAATGACTTCAACCTGCTGCTGAAACAGATAACAAGATCTTTCCCCGATTCGGCTAAGCAGTTTGAAAAAATGGTAGCAGAACTTGACCAGTACGATCCTTTTATTCCACGCCCCAAAATCTCTGCACGGGAATTTGTTTCCTCTTTTCTGCAAGACAGATTACTTGTCGAAATGCTCTTCTGCCCTCTCATGTTCTATGGTGCCAGCCAAGAGGATGATATGGATCTCAGCCAGTTTGTCATACTCTTTCGTGCTATTTTACAGGAAGGTTTTTTCAGGCCTGATGGCACAATCAAGGAGTTCCTCGACCTTCTCCTGACCCACTATAAGAGTTTCGGCGGTGAAATTGAGCTTACTGCCGGTGTTAAAGAAATTCTCGCGGAAAACAACAAGGTCTCAGGGGTGCGGACCGCTTCGGGTGAAGTAATCCTCTGTGAGAGTCTTATATCCACTGCAGGCGTACCAGAAACCAAAAAACTTTTTCCCAACTCTGACACAGCTGCAACATTTTCAAAATCAGAAGGGGATCAAATTTCAGGTCGTTTAAGCTTCATTGAATCAATCTACCTTTTGGACAAATCTGCATGCGAGAATCTTCCGAAGGACCGAACCATTATTTTCTTTAACCTTTCTGAGAAGTTTTCATATCATCGTCCTGATGACGCAGTTGATCTAAACAGCGGGGTAATTTGCTTCCCCGGCAACTTTCAGGGAAACAAAGAAGAGGATACCGTCCAACTCCGGGTCACGCATATAGCCAATTATGACAAGTGGCGTCATGCTTATAATAATGATGACAAGACACTTTATCCTGCAATGAAAACGCAATGGGTAGAGAAGTCTAAAAAAGTTATTGGCAAAATTATTGGGAATTACAGTGAAAACATTGTATATGAAGACTCTTTTACACCTGTGACGATTGAACGGTATACTTCACGGTTGCAGGGAGCAGTATACGGCAGTCCGGAAAAAATCAAGGACGGAAAAACAAACTTTGAGAACCTTTATATTGCCGGAACCGACCAGGGATACCTGGGGATAGTCGGTTCAATGCTCAGCGGCGTAACAATGGTGAACCAGCACATACTCAACAAGATTTAATCATACCTTTTAAATTTCAATAATACGTTATGCTGCATAAATCCATTAATGGCGCAGGTGAGCGCTATAACGTCATAGTAATAGGTTCAGGCCTTGGAGGCCTTACATCTGCAAACCGTCTTGCCAGAAGCGGCCACTCTGTTCTTCTGCTTGAGCATCACCATCAACTGGGAGGCCTGGCAGCCTGGTTTAAACGCAAGGGGCACATCTTTGATGTCTCACTTCACGGTTTCCCGTACGGCATGATTAAGACATGCCGTAAATACTGGAACCGGGAGATAATGGAATCCATTGTCCAGCTGAAAAAAATCGTTTTCGACAACCCCCAGTTTTCTCTTACCACTACATTCGATCGCCAGGACTTTACCAACATCCTGATAAATAAATTCAAGATTTCCCAGGCAACGATTGATGATTTTTTCAATACAGTTGCCGCCATGAACTTTTACGACGATCAAAGCATGTCCACCTTGGACCTGTTTGAAAAATTCTTCCCCGGGCGCGACGATGTGCACCGGTTGCTGATGGAACCTATAACCTATGCCAACGGCTCCACCCTGATGGACCCTGCCATCACCTATGGCATAGTTTTTTCGAATTTCATGAACAAGGGAGTTTATACTTTTAAAGGGGGAACCGACCACCTTATTGGTATGATGACCGACGAGCTTGTGAAAAACGGGGTGACTATCTGTAAAAATTCCAGGGTAGACAGGATTGTCACGGAAGGTGGCAAGGTCCAAGGTGTTCAGGTAGGTGCCCGCTTTATTGAATCAGACACCGTGGTCTCAAACAGCGGCATCCTCAATACAATAAATGACCTGACAGGTAGAGATGCCTTTCCTGATGAATTCCTGGATAAGGTTAAAACTGTGAGGGTCAACACCTCAAGCTGCCAGGTTTACATCGGCATTAAAAAAGAAGAGCAGATTGATGACATCGGTGATCTGCTTTTTGTTTCCACGGCAAAGAAATTCTCATCGGATGAACTGTTGGATATGAATACCAGAAGCAGGACCTTTTCCCTCTATTATCCCAAAACCAGACCAGATCATAACCGCTACACAGTGGTTGCGTCGATGAACGGCAAGTTCGACGATTGGGACATCTTAAGCAATAGTGAATACGAAACTGCAAAGCAGGCCATGATCAAAAGAACCATTGATCATCTTGAAAGCTATATTCCAAATGTTCGGCAGAAAATAGACTGGCTTGAGGCAGCGACCCCAAAAACTTTCTATCGCTACACCCTGCATACCAAGGGAACCTCATTCGGAACAAAATTTGAAGGCCTTGACATTTCACGTTCCATTTTCAAGGCTGTACCCGGTCTTTTTCATGTCGGTTCAGTGGGGATCATCATGTCCGGCTGGCTGGGAGCCATTAATTACGGCGTCATCGTGGCAAATGATGTGGATGGTTATATAAGAGGCTTGTAATCGAACCTATGATATTTAATGCAACTATTTTAAGGAAACAGAGATGACTGAATTTCAGGGAAGAAAAGCAGTGATCTCCGGCGCAACCCGTGGGATAGGAAAAGCGATAGCCATGGCCTTTCTTGAAGCAGGCGCTACCGTCATCGGCGTTTACAGCTCCAACCGCAAAGCGGCAGACTCTTTTATGCAGGAATGGGAAGAAAGTGCCTCCTTTCAGGAAAACAGACTCTTTTTGCACCAGTGTGACATTTCCGACCAAGCCTCAGTTCTCAAACTCTTTAACGGGATCGAGCAGCAGTTTAACACCATTGATATCCTGGTGAATAATGCAGGCATTCGCAGAGATGCCGTACTGGCAATGATGCAGCCCGATGATTGGCACCGGGTGATTGATGTTAACCTGACCGGCACATTTAATATGTCCAAACAGGCTGTGCTTCTCATGATGAAACAGAAATATGGCAGAATTATTCATATAACTTCCCCCATGGCTCATATGGGATTTGCCGGACAAACCAATTATGCCGCTTCCAAAGCCGGCCAGATCGGCATGATGCGATCCTTATCAAAGGAAACTGCAAAACGTAAAATTACGGTTAACTCTGTTTCGCCGGGCTTTATAGACACAGAACTGCTTGAAGGGCTGACTGCTGATCAATTGGCTCAATATAAAAAACTGGTCCCCATGAAACGTTTCGGCAAACCCCAGGAAGTTGCGGCTGCGGTGCTTTTTCTGGCCGG
>JBDLJI010000090.1:0-7855 GCA_039714455.1 Thermodesulfobacteriota bacterium | reverse complement strand
ATGCCCAACAGCAGAAAAGCGATGCCGATAAAAATCTGGAATTTTTCTTCATATTTCTCGATGGTTTCTTCCTCAAGCTCCTTTTTTTCCGCAGAGCCTATAAGCCGCAGGTAGACATCCCCCAGGTCAATGGTTCCGGTGGCAACGTTCAGATATCTGCCACCGGGTGTTGCCAGGGCCATCTGCCGGAGCGTATCCGCATCAAGCCTGCTCCAGACCTCCTGTCCATCGTACTGCAGGAAGGTTCTGCGGCCTGACGCATCAGTAACCGGGATGCGTTTGCCTTCATTTTCATCTCCCAGTCCGACGATAAAAAGACGTAAACCTTTTGCAGCTGCGTCTTGGGCAGCTTCCAAAGGAAAGCTTTCGTGATCCTCGCCGTCGGTGATCAGGACAATGTCTTTGAACTGTTTTTCCTGGCTGTCAAGTACCTGGTCAAGCACAACACGGATGGCATCACCGATCATGGTTCCGCCCCTGGTAATACTGTCCGTGGAGATATTTTCGAGCATCATGCGGAAAAAACCGTAATCCAGGGTGAGCGGACACTTGATTGCAGCAGTTCCTCCAAATGCAACCAGGCCGACCCTGTCTCCCGCAAGCGAGTCAATAACATCAGCAATGGCAAGTTTTGCCCGTTCCAGTCGGTTGGGAGCCAGGTCTTCTGCCAGCATGCTTTTCGAAACGTCGAGTACAAAGACCACGTCACGCCCGGTACGCTTGACCGTCGTCTGCTGCAGGTTCCAGGCAGGCCGCGCCAGGCTGATGCTCAACAGGAAAAATCCTGCGAGGATAAGGGCTGCCTTCCATCGTCGCCGTACCGGATTAACTGCGACAAGTTTCCGCTGCAGGCTTGGGCCAATAAGTTGTTCCAGGATCTGCTTGCGCCTGCCTGCACTGTAGACAAAAAGGCCAAAGAGCACGGGCAGGAACCAGAGCAGGTAAAGCATGTCAATATTATACAGCCTGATATCGTTCATGGGAGCCTCCTGAACCAGGTGGTGCGCAGTATGGTTTCAAGGGTCAGCAATATCAGGCCTGCCAGGGCAAAAGGGCTGAACTGTTCCTTATAATCTACATAGCGGACGGATTCGATCTCGCTTTTTTCCAGTTTGTCGATTTCCTCATAAATTGACCGGAGTGCATCGCCGTCTTCAGCCATCCTGAAAAGTCCGGAGGTTGTTTCGGCCAGTTGCGAGAGTGTCTGTTTATCTACGCCGGAGCCCCTTTGCATGATCCGGGTACCGAAGAGGGTGGGGATCTTCAGCAGGGAGTCCTTGGAGCCGATACCGATGGCATAGATTTTTATGTTCCATTTCTTTGCCAGTTCGGCTGCCTCCCGCGGTGTCCGCCTGCCTGCATTCTGCTCCCCGTCGGTAAGCAGAATGATAATTTTACTCTTTATCTCGTAAGAGGATTCCTGGGTGCCGGCTGTCAGATTCTGCTGGAGTAATGTCTGCTCAGCTTTCTGCAGACGGGCGGCTGCCAGGGCCAGTCCATCCCCAATGGCAGTACCGTCTTCCGCTTTGCGATTGACAAGTTCTATGGGCTCGACAAATGAGGCGAGTGCATCATGGGCCAGGGTCAACGGACAGGCCGTGTCAGCATAACGGGCAAAGGTGATCAGGCCGATCAGGTCATTGGGCCTGCCTGCAAGGCTGCCGCTGTTGCCCTGGACAAATTCGAGAAACACCTTTTTTGCCACCTCAAGGCGGCTTTGGGTTTCTCCTGCGAAATCCATCTCGGCTTTCATGCTGCTTGAGCGGTCAATAACCACCTCAATCGCCACTCCCTTGCTGATGTCATAAATCTTTTCCATACCCTCCAAAGGCCGTGCCAGGGCAAATATCAATAAAATCAAGGCAAGAATACGCAGAATAAACGGCAGGTGGATCAACTTTTTTCGCAGGGAAGTCCCGGCCTCAGAAGCATGGAGGGTTGTCGGGAATAAAACGTTTCCTGACCGCATACCGAGTGGTGAGCGGGAAAAGTATCGGAATATGATGATGGGCAGGATCAGCAGCAGCATAAATGCCCATGGGGTTTCGAATGACATTTTTTTTAGGTTTCAAGGGGTCTAGGTTTGTCGTCTAACAAAACAGGCGACGATTGACACAAGGGTTCAAGGGCTACTTTTTGTTTTCAAGCGACTTGATGAGTGCCATAAGCATTCTTTCAACTTCTTTAATTTTTTCAAGGAGAATGTTTTCGATATCTTCATTCAAATAATTGAGATCTCCTGAGAGCAATATTTGTGTTTCAAGTTCACAGGTAGACCCGTAAGCAATGTATAGACACCTGACATAGTCTGGTATTGTCTTTCTGCCATATCCTTCGGCAATATTTGAAGGAATTGATATTGCTGCCCTTCTCATCTGAGAGGATAAGCCATATTTTTCTTCATTAGGGAAATTTTTTGTAATGCCATATAATTCAAGGCAAAGCTGATACGACTTCTGCCACACTTTTAATTCTTTGAAATTTTTCAACATTGTTTGACCCCTCGCAACCTAGAAACCTGGAAACCTCGACCCCTTGAAACCTTTAGTTATCTTTTCCCCTCGAAACCTCGACCCCTTGAAACCTTGAAACCTTCTCTATTGTTTTCTCAATAAATTCCCTGCAGATTGAGACGGTTTTTTCACTCTCTGCAATGGTCGGTTCATGCTTGGCGAATTTCACCAGGTCGCAATGAATGAGGAAGTCGGCCAGCAGTGTTTTATGACTGCCAAGAAGTGAATCCCTTTGTGATTTTGCCACAGAAAGTTCCGTGAGAAATTCTTCAGTGGTCCGTTCAGCTGCCCTGATGCCAAAACGGTTTTCAATGTAATGGCGCAGGATGTCCGAGATCTTCAGGTGGAAAAGTTTTACCCCGCCTCTGGTAAGCAGGTCTTCTGCCAGCAGTCTTTCCAGTTCCTGCAGCGCTATTTCCTCTGGGCGTAATTGGATCTCAGGCGGTTTTTTATTACCGGCAGTTTTTTGCCAATAGAGAAAACCTGCAATTCCCAGCATTACCAGGAGCAGGCCGCTGCCAACCAGCAGGATTTGTAATGCAGTATTTTCAGGCAGGGAAAGCGGACCCTTGATATCTTTTATCTCTACACTGCCGGTATCCTTGTCCAGAAGGGATTTGACTGCAATCTGAATTTCTTCTGTAACAATCTGGTATGATTCAGCCTCGTTATTCCTATCAAGATATGTGACGGTCATTTTGGGAATAGTGTAGGTTCCGGGCAGATAGGGTTCCAGGAAATAAGTTGCTGCGTGGATGACACGGATATTATCTCCGGTTCCGGCCATGCGGGCAGGATGGTTTTTGACATCTATGAGGGTAAAATCTCCAAGGCTTGCAGAGTATGCCGGGAATTTTATCTCGAAACTTTCCGGTGCAGATGTTTCAAGTACCACTTCCAACTGTTCCGCAATGGTGATTCCTTTTTTATTAATCCTCTGGTCCAGAGTTACAGGTCCCTGAACATAGGTTTCGAAGAGTCCGGCATCATCTGACAGTGTTGTGTCGGCAGGTTCTGGAGTGCAGGAGAACTGGAGAAGGCCCAGAAGAATGAAGAGCACTGCAGTGACATAAAAACTCCTGTGCAGGTGATATTTTTGCTCTGTCTGGAAATTTTTGATCATCTTTAGATTGTTTATTCTGTGTTCTGTATTAATTGTTTTTATGGGTGTTAAGACATTTTTATAGAATTGACAACTGCAGTGAAAATAAAGACGGCACATCAGCAAGTCAAGGCAGAAGTTGAGGAAAATTAAGTTTTTACGGTCTTGGTTTTTTATGATATTCAAAGTAAATTGCTGCTTTACAGTCTTTTTACGAGACCAAAATAACCGGACGCAACCGGCGAATTATTTTTTTGCAGGAGACATGCCATGCCAGCACAATGTGATATCGGGCTCATCGGTCTGGCCGTGATGGGACAAAACCTTATCCTCAATATGGCTGATCATGGCTTCCAGGTGGCTGCCTATAACCGGACAACCAGTAAGGTAGATGAGTTTCTGGCAGGTACGGCCCAGGGGAAGTCAATCAGCGGCTGCCACAGCCTGGTGGAGTTTGTCCAAAGTCTTAAGAAACCCCGCATCGCAATGCTCATGGTCAAGGCCGGTAATCCGGTCAAGCAGACGGTGAAGCAGCTTGCCCCGCTTCTGGAGCCCGGCGACATCATAATCGATGGCGGCAACTCCTACTTTCTCGATACCGAAGAACAGATCAAGGAACTGCAATCCCAGGGTATTTTTTATTTGGGCAGCGGTATTTCCGGTGGGGAAGAAGGGGCGCGGCACGGTCCGAGCATCATGCCCGGTGGTGCAAAAGAAGCCTGGCCCCATGTCAAGTCCATCTTTCAGGCCATTGCCGCCAAGGTCGGTCCCTACAATGACATACCCTGTTGCAACTGGATCGGTTCCGGCGGTGCAGGCCATTATGTAAAGATGGTGCATAACGGTATCGAATACGGTGATATGCAGCTCATTTGCGAGGCTTACAGTCTCTTGAAGGACGGACTTGGAGTGAACAATGATGAGCTGTACGATGTCTTTTCTGAGTGGAACAAAGGAGAGCTTGACAGTTATCTGATCGAAATTACGCGTGATATTTTTTCTGTTACAGACGATAAAACCGGGAGCCCACTTGTTGACGTAATTCTGGATAAGGCGGGCCAGAAGGGCACCGGCAAGTGGACCAGTCAACTGGCTCTGGACCTGGGCGTACCAACCACCCTTATCACCGAAGCAGTGTTTGCACGAACTTTGTCAGCCTTGAAAGAGAAAAGAGTAGGGGCAAGTAAGGTTCTCACCGGTCCATCTGGTGCCATGGAGGAGTTTCAAACTTCAGTAAACAGGGACGAGTTCATAAACCAGGTACGTAAGGCTTTGTTTTCCTCCAAGGTTTGCAGTTATGCCCAGGGGTTTTTCCAACTGCAGGCAGCTGCAGCCGAGTATGGCTGGGATTTGGATTACGGCGGCATTGCTATGCTCTGGCGCGGCGGCTGCATCATCCGGGCAGCGTTTCTCGAAGATATCAAAAAGGCCTATGACCGTGAACCGGAACTGGAAAACCTGATGCTTGATCAATATTTCATGGAATCCGTGGTTGCCAACCAGAAAGCTTGGCGGCAGGTGGTCTGCACAGCAACACAATTGGGCATCCCGATACCGGCGATGAGTGCAGCCTTGAACTATTATGATTCTTACCGCTCCGAGCGGCTGCCCCATAACCTGCTGCAGGCGCAGCGGGATTATTTTGGCGCACATACCTATGAAAGAGTGGATGAGGCAGGGAGTTTTCATACGGAATGGCAGAAACTGAAGAGATAAAAAAGTGACTAAAGTGGCTAAAGTTGCAAGTGACTAAAGTTTAAAGTATCCCGCAGGGGGGCATAGATGCCTAAAGTTTTGACAAACAAAGAGTTTTCAAAAAAGCTGGAGAGGCGTACTCTCAAATTTGGGATTAATATAATCCGTTTGTCGACTACTCTTCCAAGTACTCCGGAAGGTAGAGTGATAAGAAATCAAATTACAAAATCAGGAACTTCAATTGGTGCGAATTATAGAGAAGCAAACCGCGCAAGAAGTAAGGCTGATTTTAAGAATAAAATCAAGATTTGTGAAAGTGAGGCCAGTGAAACTCAATATTGGCTCGAAATGATATCTGAATTAAATTTTGTGGATTTGGAAGATATAAAATCAATTAATAATGAATGCAGTGAACTGTTAGCAATTTTTTGCACTATTGGGAAAGGCTCGTAACTTTAGTTCACTTTAGTCACTTTAAACTTTAGTCACTTACATTTTGAACCCTCGAACCCTTGAACCCTTGGCACCTTGAAATCTTGAAACCTGTTTTTTTAATAAAGGACCCTACTTATGCCTCCAACCGATCCTTTTGAAGCCTCTGTCCATGGCGAAACCACCGCGGGTGGTGTCTGTGAATTTGCAACCCCCGGTTCTCTGCCACCCTGTACCCTGGTAATATTTGGAGCCTCCGGTGATCTGACAGCCAGAAAACTCATCCCTGCTTTTTACAACCTGCACTTGAGTAATAATCTTCCTGAACCTTTTACAATAGTGGGGAGCAGCAGGACCGCCTGGAGCAATGAGGAGTTCAGGGAAAAATTAAGGCAAGCTACCATTGATGAAGCCGGCATGGATGCATCCGGCTGGGATGCATTTGCTGCCAGGCTTTTTTACCGGTCGATTATTTATGACTCCCTTGAGACATTCAATGAACTGGGCGGTTTTTTAAGGGATCTTGATCAGCAGCATGGCACGAAAGGCAATAAGATATATTACCTGGCTGTGCCGCCCACGCTTTATCGGGGGCTTGCCGAGATGATCGGCCGGGCCGGGTTTTCCCGGGAAAACACCGATGGCAACGGCTGGGCCAGGATTGTCGTGGAGAAGCCTTTTGGCAGGGATTTGAAAACAGCTATGGAACTCGACGATACCTTGCACAAGAGTTTCGATGAGAATCAGATATTCAGGATTGATCATTACCTGGCCAAGGAAACGGTGCAGAATATTTTGATGTTCCGCTTTGCCAATACGATTTTTGAACCCATCTGGAACAGAAACTATATCGATTACGTGGGGATCCTGGCTGCAGAAGAACTGGGGGTGGAGAACCGGGCGGGGTACTACGAGCAGGCTGGGGTATTGCGGGATATGTTCCAGAATCACATGATCCAACTCCTGGCTTTGACAGCCATGGAGCCACCTTCCTTCTTTGATGCTGACCGGGTGCGTCTTGAAAAGGGCAAGGTCGGCAGATCCCTGAAGCCTTTAGCCCGGGAAACCCTGATGGAAAACCTTATTGTCGGACAGTACCAGGCAGGTGAAATTGATGGTGTACCAGAGGTTGGCTATAGAGAGGAGCCCGGAGTTGACCCGAATTCCATCACACCGACCTTTGCCATGATGCGTTTCTTTGTGGACAATTGGCGCTGGCAGGGTGTGCCGTTTTATCTGGCCTCGGGGAAAAGACTGAAAAGAAAGGAAACCAAAATTGTGATCCAGTTCAAGGGGGTGCCCCATTCCATGTTCCGGGATGTGCTTGATGAGGGTATTATTGTTGCCAATCGCCTTGAAATGGGCATATATCCGGAAGAGGAAATAACTATTACTTTCCAGACAAAGAGGCCCGGGGCAAAATCCTGTCTGCGCCCGGTAACTATGGATTTTAAGTATTATCAGGACTTTCAGGGATCACCTCTGGATGCCTATGCAAAGGTGCTGCTTGACGTAATCCTGGGTGATCATATGCTGTTCTGGCATAAGGAAGGAGTGAAACTTGCATGGCGCTATCTGACGCCTATTCTGGAAGAATGTGAGACCTGTGCCGCCAGGGAAGGCCAACTGCATACCTATGAAGCCGGCAGTTGGGGACCGGCTGAATCCCTTAAATGGATGAAATTGATAGTTGAATAGGTTGAAAGAATGTTCAGTTTTTTTTAGTTAATATTGGTTGCTGTAATGAGGAAATATAGTTTTTTAATAATGAAAGAGGAATGATCAATCTTGATGTACTCGTAAAAAGTCTCGCGGCCGGTAACAGGGCCTAATAAAATCAATAGGTTATAGGCGCAATACCTGTCCGCATCGTGTTCATGCCCTGAAAGGGTGCTTTTTATGATGCCGACAATCTTAATAAAAAGAATTATGCTATGAACAAATATTTTTTGGCCATTCGGAGCATGGGAATTATTTTTGGGATATTCGCTCTCACAACTTTTCTTCTAATCGGATGCTCCCAGACAAAGGTAACATCTGTCTGGGTTGACCAGGAATACCAGGGAGACGGGATCGACGATGTTTTCGTTGTGGGAGTATCCAAGGACGGTGG